>NZ_JBJHAH010000041.1:0-34455 GCF_054050915.1 Modestobacter sp. SYSU DS0875
CCGCCCCCCCCCCCCCCCCCCCCCCCCCCCCCCCCCCCCCCCCCCCCCCCCCCCCCCCCCCCCCCCCCCCCCCCCCCCCCCCCCCCCCCCCCCCCCCCCCCCCCCCCCCCTGTGCGGGGGGTGGTCCTGTCGGGGAAGGTGGTCGGCGGACCCCCGTTGGGACTCCCCGTGAGGCGCTGGTAGCCTTCTCTCTCGGTGGTTCCGGGGGAACTCGGAATCCGGGAGGCTTCGCCTAGTCCGGTCTATGGCGCCGCACTGCTAATGCGGTTTGGGGTAACCCCCCATCCCGGGTTCAAATCCCGGAGCCTCCGCGCAACAACTGAACACAGGCACCCGTAGCTCAACGGATAGAGCATCTGACTACGGATCAGAAGGTTAGGGGTTCGAGTCCCTTCGGGTGCACGTCTGGTTGAGACAGCGCACGGCCCCGTTCTCCTCGGAGAGCGGGGCCGTTCGTCCGTCCGGCCCCGTCGCGAGGCCGCTGCGGCACATGACGGTCTCGTTGCGATCCTCGCATCCGCGCATCCCCGCCCCTCCTGGTGAGCAGTGCAGTCGGGTTCCGTGGGCGCCCGCCCACTCGTCGAGGCGCCGGGGGTGTAGGTCATCGCCAGGGAGTCGCAGCAGTGGCTGCTGCCGGACGTCGAGCCCGCGCGCGGGCGTCGCCGGGCCCCCGGCGGGGTGCTGCTGCGCCTGCTGCTGGCCGTCGTCCTGGCCGGTGGGCTCGTGGCAGGGGTGCTCGCCCCGTGGCTGGCCGGCGTCGGCCTCGCCGCCAAGCAGGGCGGTGCGCTCGTGCAGCCGCTGGACGCCCCGGCCGTCGACGACCGGCTGCCCGGCAACAGCCGGGTGCTCGCTGCCGACGGCTCGCTGATCACCGAGTTCTACCGGCGCAACCGCACCCCGGTCCCGGGTGAGCAGATCGCCGAGGTGGCCAAGGACGCCCTCGTCGCGATCGAGGACGAGCGCTTCCGCGACCACCCCGGCGTCGACCCCCGCGGGCTGACCCGGGCGCTGCTGCGCAACATCGCCGCCGGCGAGGTGTCCGAGGGCGGGTCGACGATCACCCAGCAGCTGGTCAAGCAGCTGCGGCTGCAGACGGCGCAGGACGCCGCCGGCCGCGCCGACGCCACCGCCGACACCCTGGGCCGGAAGCTCAGCGAGGCGCAGATCGCGCTGGCGCTCGAGGAGCGCTACACCAAGGACGAGATCCTCACCCGGTACCTGAACACGGTCTACTACGGCAACGGCGCCTACGGCATCGCCGCCGCCGCGCAGCGCTACTTCGCCACCACCCCCGACCAGCTCACCGCCGCGCAGGGGGCGCTGCTGGCCGGACTGGTCCGCAGCCCCTCGCTCTACGACCCGGTGACCGCCCCCGAGCGGGCGCTCGCCCGGCGCGACCTGGTGCTGACCCGGATGGCCGATGTCGGGTTGCTCGACCCCGTCGCCGCCGAGGCCGCCCGCGCCGAGCCGCTCGGCATCGTCGACGGCGGCACCCCGCCCAACGGCTGCACCGACGCGCGGATCGGCGGCTTCTTCTGCGGCCACCTGCTCGACGAGTTGGCCGACCGCTACGGCCTCACCCCCGGGCGCCTGCAGGCCGGCGGGCTCACCATCCGCACCACCCTGGACCCCGCGCTGCAGCAGGCCGCCGACGCCGCCGTCCGGCAGGAGCTGGACACCACCGACCCACGGGCCGGCATCTTCGTCGCCGTGCAGCCGGGCACCGGGCGGGTGTTGGCGATGGCGGTCAACCGCGAGTACGGCCTGGACGAGAGCGACCCCGCGCAGACCACCGTCGTCCTCCCCGCCGTCGCGGGCCAGGGCACCGGCTCCACCTACAAGGTGTTCACCGCGGTCGCCGCGATGGAGGCCGACTACGGCCTCGACCTGGAGCTGCGCACCGCCGATCCGTACGTCTCCAGCGTCTACCAGGACGGCGACGAGCCCTACGACGTGCAGAACGCCGGCCGCTACCCGTCCCGGCTGGACATGGAGGAGGCGCTCTACCGCTCCTCCAACACCTACTTCCTGGCGCTGGAGGACCTGCTCGGCAGCGTCGAGGGGCCCGTGCGCGTCGCGCAGCGGATGGGTCTGCGCAGCCTCGACCCGGTGGCCGACCAGGTCGTGGCAGAGAACCGCGGGTCGTTCACCTTCGGCGCCGAGCCGACCAGCCCGCTCGCCCTCACCAACGCCTATGCCACCCTCGCCGCCGGCGGCACCGCCTGCCGCCCGCTGCTGGTGGAGGAGGTGCTCGACCGGACCGGCCAGCCGCTGACCGGCCCGGAGGGCCAGCCCCTCGGCGGGCAGCCCGAGTGCACGCCCGAGGCGATCGCGCCGGGGATCGCCGCCACGGTGAGCCAGGCGCTGCGCAAGGACGTCGAGCCCGGCCACCCCGGCCAGACCGGCCGCCGGGCGTACGTGCCCGGGCACGAGATCGCCGGCAAGACCGGCACCTCGCAGGACAACTACTCGGCGACCTTCGTCGGGTACACGCCCGAGTTCGCGGCCGGGGTCATGGTCTACGACCCGCAGGAGAACCGGGACGTCGGCAGCTTCGGCGGCGGCATCCCGGCGACGATCTGGCGGGAGGCGATGACGCCGGTGCTGTCCGGCCGTCCCGCCGCGCCCTTCCCGCCGGCCGACCCGGAGTACCTGCGTGGCGCGAGCGCCGAGGTCCCCCGTGGCTGTGTCGGCAACGGGGCGACCGCCTGCCGGTCGCTGCTGGCGGAGGCGGGGTACGAGCCGGTGCGCCGGGTCGTCGACGCCGCGGTGCCGGCCGGTCGCGTCGTGGGGCTCCGACCCGCCGCCGGGACGCCGGTGCCGCCCGGGCAGCAGGTGGTGCTGCTGGTGAGCAACGGCTCGCAGTACAGCCCGCCGCGCCCCTCGCCGACCCCGGAACCCGCACCGGCCCCCGAGCCCGCTCCCGAGCCCACTCCGCTGCCGGAGCCAGCTCCCGAGCCCAGCCCGGAGCCCGCGCCGGAACCGACGCCTACGCCGGAACCGACACCTACGCCGGAGCCCAGCCCCGTGCCCAGTCCTGAGCCCAGCCCGGAGCCGGAGCCGAGCCCTGAGCCCAGCCCGGAGCCGGAGCCGAGTCCTGAGCCCAGCCCGGAGCCGGGGCCGAGTCCTGAGCCCAGCCCCGAGCCCAGCACCGAGCCGGAGCCCAGCACCGAGCCGGAGCCCAGCACCGAGCCGGAGCCCAGCCCCGAGCCGGCTCCCGAGCCCAGCACGGAGCCGGAGCCGGAGCCCAGCCCCGAGCCGGCTCCCGAGCCCAGCACGGAGCCGGAGCCCAGCCCCGAGCCGGAGCCCAGCCCCGAGCCGGAACCGGAACCGGAACCGGCTCCCGAGCCCGCGCCGACCGCTGCGCCGCCGGGCGACTGATCGCAGTGGCGGGCGGGGGGCCGGTCCTGACGGTCTGGCCGCGTTGGTCGGTCCCTCCAGCAGTGGAGGGCCATTGGTAGCCGGCTTCCCCCGCCCGCAGCCGACTGTGACTCAGGCCACACTCGGCCGTCAAGAGCGTGACGGCGTGCCGTCCGCGCCACGCGGGACGACGATCACCGGCACCGGGGCGGCGCGCACGATCGTCGTCGCCGTCGACCCGAGGAAGACCCGGGCCAGTGGGCCCAGCCGCGACGAGCCGACCACCAGCACGTCACCCGGCTCCCACGGCACGGCCGCCACCGCCCCCGCCCAGCCGGCCCCGCGGGCCAACACCGTCTCCGGGGCAGGTCCCGGGCCCGGCCAGCTGTCGACCACCTCGTCCAGCGAGCCGCGCGCCTGCCCCGCCCACTCCTGGCTCACCAGTTGCTCGACCCGCAGCCCGGTCTCCGAGGGCAGCATCGCCGCCCGCTCGGGTACGAAGGTGACCATCCGCACCGGCACCCCCCAGCGTTCGGCCGCCGCCCGGGTGGTGGCCAGCGCCTCGCGTGAGCGCGCCGTCCCCGCCCAGGCGCAGGTCAGCCGGGTCGGCGGCCCCTGGCCGACCCAGTCCCGCGGGGCCAGCGCGAGCGGCACCGGCGAGCTGTGCAGCAGCCGCTCGGCCACCGATCCGGCGGAGAACCGGCCCGGCGGCGCCGCCGCGGCCGCACCCAGCACCAGCAGCCGCGCCTGGTAGCGGTGCACCGCCTCGACCAGCCCCGCGGGCATCGACGCCCCCGGCACCACGGCGGTGCGCACGTCGTCGACCCCGGCGCGGCGCAGCCCGGTCACCGCCTCGGCCTGGCGGGTCACGGTCAGCGCCGCCCGCCACTGCAGGTACTCCCGGTCGACGCGGGAGGCGATCGCGCTGATCGGGCCCGGTGGCACCACGGTCGCCACGACGGCGGGGGAGTCCTCGGCCAGCGCGAGGCCGGCGGCCAGCTGGAGCGCGGCGTCGTCCCCGCTGCCGTGCTCGGCGGCCTCCCAGCCCAGCAGCACCGTCATCGCGTCGTCGTCCGGAGCGCGGAGTGGGTGCGGGCGTAGGTGACGTAGAGGACCGCGGCGATCGTCAGCCAGCCGGCGGACAGCAGCCAGGTCGTGGCCGGCAGCCCGGCGATCAGGTACAGGCAGAACGCCACCGACAGCACCGGCACCACCGGGTGGCCGGGCACCCGGGAGCCGCGCGGCAGGTCGGGCCGGGTGCGCCGCAGCACGACCAGCCCCACCGAGACGACGCTGAACGCGACGAGCGTGCCCATGCTGGTCGGGTCGACGAGGACGTCCCGCGGCAGGAAGCCGGCCAGTGCGGCGACGGACACGGCCACCGCGACGGTGCCGCACAGCGGGGTGAGCGTGCGCGGGTCGACCCGGCTGACCAGCGCCGGCACCATCCTGTCGCGGCTCATCGCGAACAGGATCCGGGTCTGCCCGTACATCGCCACCGAGAAGATCGACACCACCGCACCGGCGGCCAGCACGATGCCCGGCCAGCTCGAGGACGCCGCAACGCTGGTCCGCGCGGCGCCGAGCGGCCCGATCCGGCGGGCGAGCTGCCCCTCCCCGCCGGCGTCGTCGTCCGCCGTCGGCACGGGCCTGCGCCGGAACAGCTGGGCGCGCAACGACGGGTCGGTCACCAGGGAACTGTGCCGCCTCCGTGCTCCGCCGACCACCGCGGGGCAGAAATGGCCATCTCTGCCGCCGCGTGGGGTGTCAGGGACGGCGGACGAGGACCTCCGGGGTCAGCTGGTCGACGGCGGTGTGGCCGGTCAGGCCCAGGGTGAGGTCGAACTCCCCGAGCACGTCCTCGACCACCTGGCGCACGCCGGCCTCCCCGGCCAGCCCCAGCCCCCACACCCACGGCCGGCCCAGCAGCACCGCCCGGGCGCCGAGCGCGACGGCGACGAGCACGTCGGCGCCGCTGCGCACGCCGCTGTCGAAGAGCACCGGCATCCGGTCGCCGACCGCGGCGACCACACCGGGCAGCGCGTCCAGCGCCGCGATCGAGCGGTCGACCTGCCGGCCGCCGTGGGTGCTGACCACCAGCCCGTCGACGCCCTCGTCGGCCGCCCGGCGCGCGTCGTCGGGGTGCAGCACGCCCTTGAGCACGATCGGCAGCCGGGTGCGCTCGCGCAGCCAGGCGAGGTCGGCCCAGGTGATCGAGGGCCGGGAGTAGATGGACAGGAAGGTCTCGACGGCGGCCCGGGGGAGCGGGGAGCGCAGGTTCTCCACCAGCGGTCCCGGCCAGGCGCGGGCCATGCCGACCAGCGCGCGGACGGCGGACAGCGTCGGGCGCGGCTGCGGGTGTCGCCGGGGTGGTGCGGGCGGGGGGCCGCTCTGCGCGCCGGCCGCGGCGGCCCGCTCCTCGACCAGCCGGCGGAACACCGGGTCGGAGGTGTACTGGGCGATCCCCTTGCCCAGCGCGAAGGGCAGGTGGCCGAGGTCCAGGTCCCGCGGGCGCCAGCCGAGCATCGTGGTGTCCAGCGTGACGACGACGGCCTCGCAGCCGCTGGCCTCGGCCCGCGCGAGCAGGCTCTCCACCAGCTCGTCGGAGGTCGACCAGTACAGCTGCATCCAGCGCGGGGAGTCGCCCATCGCCGCTGCGGTGGTCTCCATCGGCACCGACGCCTGGTTGGAGAAGACCATCGGGACGCCGAGGGACGCCGCCGCGCGGGCCACGGCCAGGTCGCCCTCGGGGTGGACCAGCTCCAGCGCGCCGACCGGGTCCAGCAGCAGCGGGGCGGGCAGGCGCCGGCCGAAGAGCTCGACCGAGGTGTCCCGGGAGCTGACGTCGCGCAGCACGCGCGGCACCACCGCCCAGCGGTCGAAGGCCGCGCGGTCGGCGCGCTGGGTGTCCTCGTCGCCGGCGCCCCCGGCCACGTAGGCGGAGGCGCGGGGGTCCAGCCGCCGCCTGGCCCGTTCGGCCAGCGCCCGATAGACGGTGGGCACCCGGGGGTGCCGGCCGTAGACGCCCGCCCGGTAGACGGTGTCCTGCCGCTGACGTCCGGTGCCCGCCGCTGAGCTCACCCCGGCCACCGTAGTGAGCGATGTGACCGGGCTCTCGGGAGCCCGCGCCGGGCGGCGCGGCGCCGCCGACACGCCGGTGACACGGGAGTGGCCCGTGTGACGAACGGACGACGGAACGGCCGGCGCGGACATGATCGGTGCACCTGGTGGGCAGAGCAGCGGGGATGCCGCAAGGAAGCCGTCCGCCGGGCGCGCGGGAACGGGGGTCAGCAGTGCCGACGACGACACCGTCCGGGCAGGGCGCGCTGCGCCCGGCCGGGACGCTGACACTCGTCGTGGGCGCTGCCCTCGTGTCCGGTGCCGTGCTCGCGCCGCCGGCCGCCGCGATCGAGGACACCCGCCGACCCGACGTCCAGGTCACCCACGGGCCCAGTTGCGGGCCGGCGGTCGTCCGGGTGGTGGTCACCAACGGCTCCGAGCCCCACCGGGTCGCGCTGGTGTTCGACGGGGCCACCGAGCAGGCCGCCGCCGACCTGCCGGCCGGCGCCCAGGCCGAGCTCACCAGCTCCGACGTCGACTGGGGCGTC
The DNA here is from genome assembly GCF_054050915.1 of Modestobacter sp. SYSU DS0875. NCBI lineage: Bacteria > Bacillati > Actinomycetota > Actinomycetes > Geodermatophilales > Geodermatophilaceae > Modestobacter > Modestobacter sp. SYSU DS0875. Next base: position 6,969 of record NZ_JBJHAH010000041.1, read on the forward strand.
ACCGTCGACGTCTCGGTCACGGTCACCGACCCCGACGGCGCCGCCGAGACCCCGGTGGAGCTGGGCACCTACACCCGGCCCAGCGCCGAGGACTGCGCCGCGGTCACCGCGCCGCCGTCCGCTCCGGTCGAGCCCGTGCCGCCGTCGTCCGAGCCGCCGTCGTCGTCGTCCGAGCCGCCACCGTCCGAGCTGCCGTCGTCCGAGCCGCCACCGTCCGAGCTGCCACCGTCCGAGCTGCCACCGTCCGAGCCGCCGTCGTCGTCCGCCTCGTCGGTGCCCCCGTCGGCGCCCTCGTCGGCGCCCTCGTCGGCGCCCTCGTCGGTGCCCCCGTCGGCGCCCTCCCCGGTGCCCCCGTCAGTGCCGGGGACGCCGGACAGCCCGGCGCCCGCGCCGTCGCAGGAGCCCTCGCCGGCGCCCGCTCCCGGCACGCCCGGGACCAGCGCGCCCCGGCCGTCCGCACCGGCGACCAGCGCCGGCCCGGCGGTGGCCGTCGCCGCCGGGGGAACGGTCACCGTGCGGGGCTCCGGGTTCGCGCCCGGTGAGCTGGTCACGGTGACGATGCGCGGCGTCGACGATCCGCTGACCACCGTGACCGCCGGTCCCGGCGGCCGGGTGGAGGCGGTCGTCCGGATCCCGGGCGAGGTCGCCCCGGGCGCCGCCCGCGTCGAGCTGGTCGGCAGCGAGTCGACGGCCACCGCCGAGCTCGACCTCCAGGTGGCCGCCGCCAGCCGGCCGGTCGCCGACCGCCCCACCCCGACGCTCGTCGCCGGGATCGCCCTGCTGGCTACCGCGGGCGCGCTCGGTGCGGTGGCCCGGCGCCGCACCCGTGGCGGCGACCACCCCCCGCACTGAGCGCACCACCGCCAGCCACCCAGACCGCACACGGAGGACCTGACCCGACATGGAGCAGCACACCGACCCGCGACCCGACGGCGCGCCCGCCCGGGGTGTGCCGAGGGACGTCAGTGGGCTCGCGGCCGCCGGGCCCTCTGCCACCGAGACCTGGCTGCGGATCGTGCAGGTGCACGACCGGGTCACCCGGCGGGTCGACTCCGCCCTCCACCGGCAGCACGGCGTCTCGCTCACCGGCTTCGAGGTGCTGCGCCGGGTCGCGGAGTCGCCGGGCGAGAGCGCGTCGATGGGGGAGCTGGCCGAGGCGGTCGGGTTGTCCCGGCCCGGCATCACGAGCACCGTCAACCGGCTGGTCGCCGAGGGGCTGGTCACCCGGGAGCGGGTCGGCGGCGACCGGCGGCTGCTGCACGCCCGGCTCACCGACGTCGGCCGGGACCGGGTGCGCGCGGCCGGCCGGACGCACGACGACCTGGTCGCGCACCTGCTGACCCTGCTCGGCGACGACGCCGGCGTGGTCACCGACGCGCTGGCCCGGGTCTCCGCCGCCGCCCGCCGCCCCCGCTGAGCCGCTCCCCAGGGCGGCTCGACCCGCGGGGGGGCTGGTCGACCCGGGGCGGCACGGACGGTTCCGGCGGGGAACGGCCGCGACACTCCCGGGCGAGGGGTGACCGCCGCTCGATCGGGGTAGTCACGTCGACGGCCGGGAAAAACTTAAAGCCCGTAGTGTTTCGGCGGCGATCTTGGGGGCACCCTGGCGGGCATGACGGGTGCTCTGGCCAACTGCACGCTGGTCGTGCCGACGATCGGCCGACCGTCCCTCGGCGTCCTGCTCGACGCGCTCGCCGGCGCCACCGGCCCGCGCCCGGCGGAGCTCGTGCTGGTCGACGACCGGCCCACCGGCCTCCCGCTGCAGCCCGACCGCGACGGCCTGCCCCCGGTCCGGGTGGTGCGCACCGGCGGTGGTGGCCCCGCTCGCGCCCGCAACCTCGGCTGGCGGGTCGCCCGCACCGAGTGGATCGCCTACCTCGACGACGACGTGGTCCCCGACCCCGACTGGTACGAGAGGCTGGCCACCGACCTGGCCGCGCTGCCCGCCGACGTCGCCGGCACCCAGGGCCGGGTCCGGGTGCCGCTGCCCGAGGGCCGGCGCCCCACCGACTGGGAGCGCGGCACCGCGGGCCTGGCCACCAGCAGCTGGATCACCGCCGACCTCGCCTACCGCCGCGCCGCGCTGGCCGCCGTCGGCGGGTTCGACGAGCGCTTCCCCCGCGCCTTCCGGGAGGACTCCGACCTGGCGCTGCGGGTGATGGACACCGGCGCGCGGCTCACTCGCGGCGAGCGGTGGATCACCCACCCGGTGCGCCCGGTCGACCGCTGGGTCAGCGCCCGGGTGCAGGCCGGCAACGCCGACGACGTCCTCATGCGCCGCCTGCACGGCCCGACCTGGCGTGAGCGCGCCGACGCCGCCGTCGGCCGCCGCCCCCGCCACCTCGCCGTCACCGGTGCTGCCCTCGGCACGCTGGGTCTTGCGGTGGCCGGCAGGCCGAAGGCCGCCGCGCTCGCCGCGCTGGGCTGGGCCGCCGGAACGGCGGAGTTCGCCTGGGCCCGCATCGCACCGGGCCCACGCACCCGCGACGAGGTGGTCACCATGGCGCTGACCAGCGCGGTCATCCCGCCGCTGGCCACCTGGCACTTCCTCCGCGGCGCCGTGCAGCACCGCGCCGTCACCCCCTGGCGCGGGCTGCCCGACGTGGTGCTCTTCGACCGCGACGGCACGCTGGTGCACGACGTCCCCTACAACGGCGACCCGGCGCTGGTCCGCCCGGTCGACGGTGCGCGCGAGGCGCTGGACGCGCTCCGCGCCCGCGGCGTGCGGATCGGCCTGGTGACCAACCAGTCCGGGGTCGGCCGGGGGCTGATCACCCGCGCCCAGGCCGACGCGGTCAACGCCCGGGTCGCCGAGCTGCTCGGCCCCTTCGACACCGTGCAGGTCTGCCCGCACGCCCCCGAGGACGGCTGCGACTGCCGCAAGCCCGCCCCCGGCATGGTGAAGGCCGCCTGCGCCGAGCTGGACGTCGACCCGGCGCGCTGCGTGCTGATCGGCGACATCGCCGCCGACGTGCAGGCCGCCGCGGCTGCCGGCGCCCACGGCGTCCTCGTGCCCACGCCGGTCACCCGCCCCGAGGAGGTCACCGCCGCCGCGCACCGCGCGCCGACGCTCACCGAGGCGGTCGACGACGTCCTGGCCGGCGCCTGGTGACCGCCCCCCAGCGCGCTTTCTCGCGAGAAAGCGCGGGTGCTTTGTCGCGAGAAAGCGCGCGGACGGTGCTCGTCGCGCGGCTGGACAACGCCGGCGACGTGCTGCTGCAGGGGCCGCTGGTCCGCGCGGTCGCGCACGGCGCCGACCGGGTGGTGTTCCTGGCCAGCCCGCAGGGCACCGCCGCCGCGCAGCTGCTGCCCGGCGTCGACGAGGTGCTCACCTGGCACTGCCCGTGGATCGACGGCAACCCCCAGCCGGTCGACGCCGCCGACCTCGCCGCGCTCGCCGACCGGGTCCGCGCGGCCGGGGTCACCGAGGCGGTCGTCTCCACCTCCTTCCACCAGTCACCGCTGCCGCTGGCGTTGGTGCTGCGCACCGCCGGGGTGCAGCGGATCTCCGCGATCAGCGTCGACTACCCCGGCTCGCTGCTCGACGTCCGGCACCGGGTCGACGACGACCTGCCGGAGCCCGAGCGGGCGCTGTCGCTGGCCGGCGCCGCCGGGTTCGAGCTGCCCACCGGTGACGACGGCCGGCTCGCCGTCCGCCGGCCGCTGCCGGCGATCGACCACCAGCCCGGCTACGTCGTCCTGCACCCCGGTGCCTCCGTGCCCGCCCGCGCCTGGCCGGCGCAGCGCTGCGCGGAGGCGGTCGAGGCCCTGACCGACGCCGGCCGGCGGGTGCTGGTCACCGGCGGGCCGGGCGAGCGGGCGCTCACCGCGGCCGTCGCCGGCGCCCGCGGCACCGACCTGGGCGGGGCGACCACCCTCGCCGAGATGGCCGCGCTGCTCGACGGCGCGGCCGCCGTCGTCGTCGGCAACACCGGCCCGGCGCACCTCGCCGCCGCGGTCGGCACCCCCGTCGTCTCGCTGTTCTCCCCGGTCGTCCCGGCCGTGCGGTGGGCGCCCTACGGCGTCCCCACCGTGCTGCTCGGCGACCAGTCCGCCCCCTGCCGCGACACCCGCGCCCGCGAGTGCCCGGTGCCGGGGCACCCCTGCCTCACCTCCGTCACCGCCGGCGACGTCGTCGCCGCCGTCGAGAAGCTGGTCGCCGCATGAAGGTCCTGCTCTGGCACGTGCACGGCTCCTGGACGACGGCGTTCGTCCAGGGCTCGCACGACTACCTGCTGCCCGTCGTGACGGGTCCCGATGGGAGGCGCAGCCCCGACGGGCTGGGCCGGGCCCGCACCTGGAACTGGCCGGCGTCGGCCCGGGAGGTGACGCCTGAGCAGCTGCGCGAGGAACAGCCCGACGTCGTCGTGCTGCAGCGCCCCCGTGACCTGGAGCTGGTGCGCGAGTGGCTGGGCCGCGAGCCGGGCCGCGACCTGCCCGCGGTGTTCCTGGAGCACAACGCGCCGGACGGGGGAGTGCCGAACACCCGGCACCCGATGGCCGACCAGTCGGCGATCCCGATCGCGCACGTCACGCACTTCAACCAGCTGTTCTACGACAACGGCTCGGCGCCCACCGTGGTGATCGAGCACGGCATCGTCGACCCCGGAGAGCGCTACACCGGCGAGCTCGCCCGGGCCGGCGTCGTGGTCAACGAGCCGGTGCGCCGCGGCCGGTACACCGGCGGGGACCTGCTGCCGCTGTTCGCCGAGGCCGCTCCGCTGGACGTCTTCGGCATGGGGCTCGCCGGGCTGCACGAGCGCTACGGCCTGGATCCCCAGCGGGTCGGCCTGCACGACGACCCTCCGCAGGCCGCGATGCACGCCGAGCTCGCCCGACGCCGGGTGTACCTGCACCCGGTGCGCTGGACGTCGCTGGGCCTGTCGCTGCTGGAGGCCATGCACCTCGGCCTGCCGGTCGTCGGGCTGGCCACCACCGAGGCGGTGGAGGCGGTGCCGGCCGAGGCCGGCGTGCTCTCCACCCGGCCGGAGAAGCTGGCCGCCGCGCTGCGGCACTTCATCGACGAGCCCGACGCCGCCCGGCTGGCCGGCAAGGCCGCCCGCGCCGCCGCACTGGACCGCTACGGGCTCGACCGGTTCCTCACCGACTGGGACCGCCTGCTGGAGGAGGTCACCCGATGAAGATCGACCTGGTCAGCGAGCACGCCTCGCCGCTCGCCGCCATCGGCGGTGTGGACGCCGGTGGGCAGAACGTGCACGTCGCGGCGCTGGCCGCGGGCCTGGCGATGCGCGGCCACGAGGTCACCGTGCACACCCGCCGCGACGACGCCGACCTGCCCGACCGGGTGGTCACCGCCGACGGCTACGCCGTCGCCCACGTGACCGCCGGACCGCCGCGCGCCGTCCCGAAGGACGACCTGCTGCAGCACATGGGCACGTTCGCCCAGGTGCTCGCCGCCGAGTGGGCCGCCGACCGGCCCGATCTGGTGCACGCCCACTTCTGGATGAGCGGGCTCGCCTCGGTGCAGGCGGCCGCGCCCCTGGGCATCCCGGTGCTGCAGACCTTCCACGCCCTCGGCTCGGTCAAGCGCCGCCACCAGGGCGACGCCGACACCTCGCCCGAGCAGCGCATCGACCTCGAGCGCGGGCTGTGCTCCGACGTCAGCCACGTCGTCGCCACCTGCACCGACGAGGTCTTCGAGCTGCGTCGCCTGGGTCTGCCCAGCGACCGGGTCTCGGTCGTCCCGTGCGGGGTCGACACCGGCGTCTTCACCCCCGACGGGCCGGTCGCGCCGCGCTCGGGCCGTCAGCGCCTGCTGGTGCTCGGCCGGCTGGTCGAGCGCAAGGGGCAGGAGGACGCGGTCCGGGCGCTGGTGCACGTGCCCGACGCCGAGCTGGTCGTCGTCGGCGGGCCGGACGCCGCCGAGCTGGACACCGACCCCGAGGTCACCCGGCTGCGCGCCATCGCCGCGTCCCTGGGTGTCGCCGACCGGCTGGTGTTCACCGGCGCCGTCGCCCGCACCGACGTCCCCGCGTGGGTGCGCTCGGCCGACGTGGTGCTCGCCGTCCCTTGGTACGAGCCGTTCGGCATCACCCCGCTGGAGGCGATGGCCTGCGGGCGCCCGGTGGTCGCCACCGCCGTCGGCGGGCTGGTCGACACCGTGGTCGACGGCCGCACCGGCCTGCTCGTCCCGCCGCGCGACCCCGCCGCCCTGGGCGAGGCGCTCGCCGGCCTGCTCGCCGACGACGTCCGCCGCACCGCCTTCGGCGCCGCCGGGGTGACCCGGGCCCGAACCCGCTACCGGTGGTCGCGGGTCGTCGCCGACACCGACGCCGTGTACCGCCAGGTCCTCACCGCCCGCACGCCGGTGGAGGCCGCCCGATGAGCCCCCGTGGAGGGACCCCGATGAGCGTCACCCCGTTCCCCTCGGCTCCGCTGACCGACCGCGAGGGCGTCTCGCCCGACACCTGCACCCACCTCACCGGGCACGACCACGTGGCCTCGCTGACCGAGGCGCTGGGCGACCTCACCGCGCAGGTCGACACGCTCAACCGCTGGGGGCAGCTGCTCGCCGACGTGCTGTGCTCCGCGGCCCGCGGCCGGCTGCTCGCCGCCGGCAACGGCGGCAGCGCGGCGCAGGCCCAGCACCTCACCGCCGAGCTGGTCGGCCGCTACCGTGCCGACCGGCCGCCGTTCTCCGCCATCTGCCTGACCGCGGAGACGTCGTCGCTGACCGCGATCGCCAACGACTACCCGGCCGACGAGCTCTTCGCCCGCCAGGTCGAGGCGCACGGCCGCGCCGGTGACGTGCTGGTGCTGCTGTCGACGTCGGGCCGCTCACCCAACGCGGTCGCCGCCGCCCGCCGGGCCAAGGAGTGCGGCATCACCGTGCTGGCGATGACCGGGCCGGCGCCCAACCCGCTGGCCGCCGTCGCCGACGACACCGTGGCCATCGACTCGCCGTGGACCGCCACCGTGCAGGAGTGCCACCTGGTCGCCTTGCACCTGCTGTGCGCCGCGTTCGACGCCGCGGTGCTGGCCGAGCCGAGCCGGATCCCGACGGACAACCACGTCGAGGTGGTCCGGTGAAGCCCGACGCCCGCCCGGTCGTCGTCGTCGGCGACGCGTTGCTCGACGTGGACCTGGTCGGGACGGCGTCCCGGCTGACCCCCGACGCCCCGGTGCCGGTGGTCGAGGACGTGCAGACCCGCGAACGCCCCGGCGGGGCGGCGCTGGCCGCCGTCCTGGCCGCCCGCTTCGCGGGGAACCGCGAGGTGGTGCTGGTCGCGCCGCTCGCCGACGACGAGGGCGCCCAGCGGCTGCGCGCCCTGCTCGACGGGCGGGTGCGGCTGATCGCGATCCCGGCCACCGGCGGCACCGCGGTCAAGCAGCGGGTGCGGGTCGGCGACCACTCCGTCGTGCGCATCGACAGCGGCGCCCCGGCGGCGACGCTCGGTGCGCTGCCGGACGAGGCCGCCGCGGCCATCCGCGACGCCGCCGCCGTCCTGGTGGCCGACTACGGCCGGGGGACGACGTCGGCGCCCGACGTGCGCGCCGCCCTGGCCGCGGCCTCCGGTCCGGTCGTCTGGGACCCGCACCCCCGCGGCGCGGACCCGGTGCCCACCGCCCGGCTGGTCACCCCCAACGGCGCGGAGGCCGCGCGGGTGGTCGGGGGTGGCGTGCCCGGCGACGGGCTGGCCGCCGTCGGTGCCCGCGCCGAGGCACTGATCCGGCACTGGGGCGTCGGCGCGGTCGCGGTGACCCTCGGTGCCCGGGGTGCGCTGCTCTCCTACGGCGAGGGCGCGCCGATGGTCGTGCCCGCCACCCCGGTCACCGGCGGCGACCCGTGCGGCGCGGGTGACTCCTTCGCCGCCGCGGCCACCGTCGCGCTCGCCGGCGGCGCCGTCACCGGGGAGGCGGTGACCACCGCGGTCGCCACCGCCGGGGCCTTCGTCGCCCGCGGCGGCGCCTCGTCGTGGGACGCCGTCGCCCCCGAGCCGCTCGCCCCGGCCGCCGACGTCGCCACCCTGCTCGAGCGGGTGCGCCGGGCCGGCGGCACGGTGGTCGCCACCGGCGGCTGCTTCGACCTGCTGCACGCCGGCCACGTCGCCACCCTGCGGGCCGCCCGTGGGCTGGGCGACTGCCTGGTCGTGTGCATCAACTCCGACGCCTCGGTGTCCCGGCTCAAGGGCCCCTCCCGGCCGCTGGTCGCCGCCGAGGACCGGGCCCGGGTGCTGGAGGCGCTGGAGTTCGTCGACGCCGTCGTCGTCTTCGACGAGGACACCCCGTCGGCGGTGCTCGAGCAGCTGCGCCCCGACGTGTGGGCCAAGGGCGGGGACTACGCCGGCGCCGACCTGCCCGAGGCCGCGGTGCTGCGGAAGTGGGGCGGCCAGGCCGTCGTGCTGCCGTACCTGCCCGGCCACTCGACCACCTCCCTGGTCGAGCGCTCCCGCGTCTGATGAAGGACCCCGCGCTTGATCGCGATGGAGCACGCGGGCTTGATCGCGATAAAGCACCCGCGCTTGATCGCGAGAAAGCGCGGCAGCCGGTGGCGGTGGTGCTGCGGCCGCTGGGGCTGGGTGACCTGCTCACCGGGGTGCCGGCGATCCGCGGCGTCCGGGCCGCCGTCCCCGACCACCGGCTGGTGCTGGCGACGACGCGCGCCCTGGAGCCGCTGGCCGCGCTGATCGACGCCGTCGACGAGGTGCTGCCCGCCGTCGAGCTCGAGCCGCTGGACTGGACCGGCCCGCCGCCGGAGCTCGCCGTCGACCTGCACGGCAAGGGGCCTGCCTCGCACGTCGTCGTCGCCGACCTGCACCCGCAGCGGCTGCTCACCTTCGCCAGCCCCGGCTACCCGGGCCCGACCTGGTACCCCGACGAGCACGAGGTGCGGCGCTGGTGCCGGCTGGTCGACGAGGGGCTGGGCGTGCGGTGCGACCCCGACGCGCTCGACCTCGCCGTCCCCGACGTCGATCCGCCGGTGCGTGACGTGGCGGTCGTGCACCCCGGCGCGGCGTTCCCCGGCCGGCGCTGGCCTCCGGAGCGGTTCGCCGCCGTCGCCCGGCACCTGGCCGCGGCGGGGGAGCGGGTGGTGGTCACCGGCGGGCCGGCCGAGCGCGACCTCGCGCTGCGGGTCGCCGAGCTCGCCGGGCTGCCGGACGAGGCGGTGCTGGCCGGCCGGACGACGTCGCTGGAGCTGGCCGCCGTGGTCGCCGCTGCCCGGGTGGTGGTCTGCGGCGACACCGGGGTGGCCCACCTGGCGACCGCCTACCGCCGTCCCTCGGTGGTGCTGTTCGGCCCGGTGTCCCCGGCGCTGTGGGGCCCGCCGCCCCGCGAGCAGCACGTGGTGATCTGGCACGGTGACGGCACCGGCGACCCGTGGGGCACCGAGCTCGACCCCGCGCTGGCCCGGGTGAGCGCCGACGAGGTCACCACCGCCCTCGACCGCCTGCTGACCCACACCTGAACCCCTCGCCCCGGTCCGGCCGAGCGCGTTTTCGCGCGGGAAAGCACCCGTGCTTTCGCGCGGGAAAGCACCCGCGCTTTCGCGCGGGAAAGCACCCGTGCTTTCGCGCGGGAAAGCGCGGGGGAGGGATCCCGCCTGCTGTCCTAGCCGCGGCGGCGGATGGCGTCGAAGAGCACCGACTGCAGGTCCTCGGGGTCCAGCGCCTGGTAGGCGGCGCCCCCGGTGGCCTCGCCGATCTCCTCCAGCGCCCCGAGGTCGGCGTCCGGGCCGAGCGCGATGCCGATGACCTTCACCGGCCGCTCCGGGTCGTTCTCGCTGCGCAGCGTGCTCAGCAGCTGCTCGCGGGTCAGGCCGGCGGCGTCGTCGTCGTTGTCCCCGTCGGTGATCAGCACGACGGAGTTCACCGAGCCGGGGTCGTAGGCATCCCGGGCGGCGCGCACCGCGGCCAGCGTCGTGTCGTAGAGGCCGGTGCCACCGGGCCGCAGCCGGTCGGGGATGCTGCGCAGCTGCTCCGCGACGACCTGCCGGTGCGTGCGGCCGTCGACGTCGGCGCCGAAGGTGCGCAGCGGGGCGAGCTCCTGCCAGTCCCGCTGGCCCTCCAGCTGGTAGGCGAAGGCCCACACACCGCCGGAGTGCGAGTCCGGCAGCAGCCCGAGCGCGCTGAGCGTGGCGTCCCGGGCCAGGGTGGCCCGGGTGCCGTCGCCGACCGGGGCGTTCATCGAGGTGGAGACGTCGACGACGGTCAGCAGTCGGGACGGCGTGGCGAGGCTGGAGACCCGCCCGAGCAGCGTCTGCAGCGTCTCCGGGGCCAGGGTCAGCGTCTCCGGCGCCTCCTCCTGCACGCCGGACCCCTCGCCGGCACCGGCCGGGGCGGCGCCGGTGCGGTCGCGGAAACCGGCCTCGCGCACCGCCTCGTCGGCGGCCTCGGCGGTGAGGGCGCGGAGCACCGCGTCGGTGGCCGGGCGCTCGGCCCCCGGGCCGGTGGTCACCCGGAGCACCGGGTAGTCCAGCGCGGGGGAGCCGTCGGTGGGGTAGACGGCGACCAGCGCGGCGTCCTCGGCGCCGGCGTTGGTGGCCAGCACCTCCTGCTCGCTGGCCGGCACCAGCGGGGCGTCGGCGCCGCCGGCCAGTCCGGCGGCCAGTCCGTCCCCGGCCGTCGGCACCTCGCCGCGGGCAGCAGCGAGCACCGCCGAGACGACGGCGTTGTCCGCCTCCTCGTCGCCACCGAGGGACTGGCGCACGGCGGCGAGGACGGAGAGCCCCTCGGCGCTGGCGGTCAGGTCGGGGACGGCGAGGGCGCGGTCGGTGCGCAGCGCGTCACCCCAGCTGGGCGGGTCCTCGATCCAGCCGAGCTCCTCGGCGGCCGCGCGGCTGGTGGCCAGCACCAGCGGGGAGGTGGCCAGCGACCCCGACGGGTCCAGCCCGGCGTCGGCGCCGGCCCGGGCGGCCCAGAGCGAGGAGTCCGGCACCCACACGTCCGGGAGCTGCTCGGCGTCCAGGGAGCCCAGGTCGGCCAGGGTCTGCAGCGGCTCACGGGCGGTGACCTCGGCGACGGCGCAGCCGCCGTCCGCCAGCTCCAGCGGCTCGGACAGCAGCTGCTCGACGACGTCCCCGACCTCCGGGGCGACGGCGACGCGGACGGTCTGCTCGTCGGGGCAGCCCTCCGCGGACGCCGAGTCGCCGGAGCCGGACAGGCCCCAGGCGAGCAGCCCGCCGCCGATCACGACGACGAGCAGGGCGGCGAGCCCGGCGAGCAGTGCCGGCCGGGCGGGCAGCCCGGAACCGGCGCGCGTGCGGGCGTGGCGCCCCATCTGGCTTCTCCGTAGGTCGTCGGCCCCCTGCGGGGAGCACGGCGCGCGTCGACGGCGCCGGCCGGGTTCGGGTCGGCCGGAACTCTACCCAGCGAAACGGGAGAGGGGGGCGACAAGATCGGCCCGCAGTGCTCGGGCGGTCACGGTCAGTGAACGCGCGGGCAGCCGGACTGCGCGGCGACCGGCTCCCGTCGAGTGGCGGACCACGTGAGTTCCTCGCGGGCACGCCCCCGGGGGTCGCCGTCCCGCGGACGGCGCCCCCCGGCGACCGGCGTCACTGCAGGTAGTTCTCCACCTGCGGCTCCGGTCGGGGCTGCGCCTCGTCCGGGTCCTCGTCGTACTGCCGCTTGGCGTCCCGCTGGCGCTGCAGGTCCCACAGCTGGTCGCGGTCCTGCTCGATCTGGGTGAGCCGGGCGCGCTGCTCCGGGGTGTGGTCCCCGGACTCGCGCAGCTGGCGCTCCTCCTCGGCCAGCGCGTGGATCCGGTCGTGGATCTGCTTGTCGTCCAGGTGCTCGTCGGCCATCTCTTCCTCTCCTCGTGCGTCCCGGTCCTCTTCGTCCCGGTCCACTTGCCCCGCAGCCGGGGTGCTCACGCCTCGGTCCGCTCCGGCGCCCAGCCCTCGACGAAAGCGGCCAGCCGGCGGGTGACCGCGCCCCCGGACCGGCCCAGCGCCAGCAGGGCGCTGCGCTCCAGCGGCACCCGCACCGGGCGGCGCACCGCCGTCGCCGCGGCCCGCACGGCGTGCCCGGCGGCGACCAGCTCGGGCACGGGCCGGTCGAGCTGCGCCCGCACCCGGTCCAGCGCCGCGGCGGCCGGCCCGGCGTTGCCGGTCACCAGCGCGGTCACGAACGCCGGATCGCTGCCGGCGACCCGGGTGCCGTCGCGGAAGCTGCCGGCGGCCAGCGACAGCGCCAACGGTCCCGCCTCGCCTGCCGCGGCCGCGAGCGCGGCGGCCAGCAGGTGCGGGACGGCGCTGATCGCGGCGACGGCGTCGTCGTGCTCGGCCGCGGTCACCGGCACCACCTCCGCGCCCACCGCGAGGGCCAGCTCGGCCACCCGCAGCCAGCGGCGCAGGTCGGTGCCGGGCTCCAGGCACAGCGCCCAGCGGGCGCCCCGGAACAGCTCGGGGTCGACGGCGTCCGGGCCGGAGCGCTCGCTGCCGCACATCGGGTGGCCGCCGACGAACCGGTCCCCGAGCGCCGCCCCCAGCTCGGCCAGGACCGGCACCTTCACCGAGCCGACGTCGGTGACCGTGGCGCCCGGATCGATCCGCAGCCCGTCGAGCGCGGTGCCCAGCACCGGCAGCGGGACGGCGAGGACGACGACGCCGGTGAGCTCCCGGGTGACGAGGACACCGTGCTCCTCGGCGACGGCGCGGGCCGCCGGGTCGACGTCCCAGCCGGAGACCGCCCGCCCCGCGGCGGCCAGGGCGGCGGCCAGCGACCCACCCAGCTGCCCGAGCCCGACCACCGAGACCGGCGGCACCGGCATGGTCGGCACGGGGAACCGGCCCGGGCTCGCGGGCGCCGGGCTCGCTGCGGCCGGGCTCGCTGGGGCATCAGCCATGATCAGAGGCTATGACGACCCTCCCGGACGCCGGCGCCGGACTGCGCCCGAGCTTCGCGGTGCGGGTGTCCCGCACCGACGGCCGCTGGCGGTGCGAGCTGCTGGCCGCCGACGCCTCCGACGAGCTGCCCGTCCTCGAGCGGGCCCTCGCCGAGCCCGCCGCCGCCGGCTGGCCCGGCCCGTACGTGCTGGTCGTGGACAGCCGGCTGTACTTCGTCGTGCTGCGGCCGGGCCCCGGCGGGATGGTGCGGGCGCTGATCTCCGACGCCACCTTCCAGGAGTGGCTGCTGGCCGCGGAGACGGTCGAGCGCTACGGCATCCCGGTCGAGGACGTGGCCTTCGACGAGGACGAGGAGGGCTGGCCCGGCGGCGACCTCGACCTCTTCGCCGACGCCGGGCTGCCCGCCGAGGAGCTGGCGGCGCTGCTGTCCTCCGACGAGCTGTGGGCCGACGAGATGGTGCTGGCGATCGCGGAACGCCTCGGGTTCGCCGAGCAGCTGGCCGAGGTGGCCGCGCCGTGAACGTCGCGAGCGGACCGGGCCGACATCGGGCTGATCGAGTGGTCTTCTCAGAGCTCGTGCTCTGCTCACCACTGGTGAGCAGAGCACGAGCTGCCACGGGAGTGCCCCGGTGACGGACGACGCGGCGATGCTGCGCGCGCTGGAGCTGGCCGCGGGGGCGCAGGAGTGGGGGGACACCCCGATCGGCGCCGTCGTCCTCGGGCCGGACGGGGCGGTGCTGGCCGAGGCGGCCAACGAACGGGAGAAGGTGGGCGACCCCACCGCGCACGCCGAGGTCCTGGCGCTGCGGGCCGCGGCGCAGGCGCACGGCGACGGCTGGCGGCTGACCGGCGCGACCCTGGTGGTCACGCTGGAGCCCTGCACGATGTGCGCCGGCGCCAGCGTGCTCGCCCGGGTGTCCCGGGTGGTCTACGGCGCCGACGACCCGAAGGCCGGCGCGGCCGGGTCGCTGTGGGACGTCGTCCGGGACCGCCGGCTCAACCACCGGCCCGAGGTCACCGGCGGTGTCCGGGCCGAGGAGTCGGCGGCTCTCCTACGCGCCTTCTTCCGCGCCAAGCGGGGCCTGTAGTCTCTCCGGCGGTGGCGTGTCCGAGCGGCCGAAGGAGCACGCCTCGAAAGCGTGTGAGGTGCAAGCCTCCGTGGGTTCAAATCCCACCGCCACCGCCAGGGGCTACCGACGGAAGTTCCGTCGAGTAGCTACGAAAGAGATGGGCAAGCCGCTCCCGGGGCCCCGACGGACTGACCGTCGAGGCCCCGGGGGCGGCTTCGCTGCTGTTCAGGGGCTTGAGTTGGTGTCGTCACGGTGGTGAGGGCTGGTTGACCGGTCGCCGGGTTCCCGGGCGCACTAGACGGCCCGTATGACGGCATGCGACCGGCCCGGCCTTTGGAGGGCCGGTTCTTGTGTGTGCTGTGAGGTTGCGGGTGCGGCCGGGTCAGGCGGCTGCGGTGTCGGGCGGTTCGCCGCCCGGCGGTAAGCCGGTGCGGGCGTGTTCGCCCCTGCGCGGTTTGCGTGGCACGTAGACCGCGCCGCTGCTGTCCTCGGTGGCGTTGGTGATGAAGGCGCGGATCTTGCGGATGCTGGCGGCTGCGAGCAAGAACGCGGCGAACACGCTCTGGGCGGCCTTGCCCCGGACGCGGCGCCGTCCGGGGGCGTCCAGTGCTTCGTGGGCCTGATCCTTGGCGAAGCCGTGCATGCCTTCCTGGGACTGGCGCAGCGTGTTGAAGAGGTCGACCTGTTCGTCGGATCCGTAGGGCAGCGGCTGACGGAACTTGGCGCCATCGAGTGGGGTGACGGCGATGGTCTCCTGCTTACAGACCTGCGGCTTGAGTTCCCCGGTGATGTCGACGGGCAGCAGGATGCGTGGGCGGGCGTCGGTGACGTGCCCGTTGGCCTGACGGGTAGGGCGGGGGGTGTTCGAGGCGGGCTTGTTGTCGCACTTGACCAGCGGCGCGGGCCCGGCGGCGGGGCAGGTGAGGCGCTCACCGATCCCCTGGATGGGCAACTGCTTGGTGCGCATGCGGAAGCGGACCCGTTCCTGGATGCGGGCCTTGTAGGTGGTGAGGTCGATGCGGCCCGCGCGCAGGTCCTGGGTGGCGTGGACCAGAGCATCGGGCATGGCGGGGCAGGAATAGGTGCCCTCGATCAAGCGCATGCCGGAGACGTGGGCGCCTTGATCTCCGAGGTACTGCTTCGGGTAGGGCAGCACGAGTTCGAAGCCGACGTCGCGGGCGGGGATCTGGAAGGTGGCCGCGTCGGCGGCGGAGTAGAGGTTGTCTCCGGCCAGGTAGCGCGGGGTGTAGCCGCGGTGGAGGTAGGAGGCCATCAGGCGGCGGGCTGCACCTGCAGCATCGACGCCGGGCCGGTCGGTCGTCATCGCCAGTGGAAGCGCGGGCAGGTGCTGACGGTCACCGAGTTGGTCATCGACGGCGACAAGCAGACCGATGTCCAGCGCCCACATGAACTTGCGGGCTGGCTTGCGGGCGAAACCGCTAGTGGTGCCGTCGGCGGAGTAGTCGGGGTCGCGGTGGTCGCCGGTGCGGACGTACCAGCCGCCGTCGGGATCGGCGGAGGCCATCGGGCCGTTGCTCTCCCGGCCTTGGGCGGGGAGCTTCAGTGGGGTGGCGTCGATGCAGACGGACCCTCGGTATTGACGGCGGATGCGGCGGGGCAGGGTCTTGAACGCGGTGTCGAGCATCTGGTTGCAGACCCAGTCCAGCCGGTTCTGCATCTGCTGTTGCTGTTCGTCGGACAGCGTGCGGGCGAGTGCGCGTAGTTCGGTCCAGGAGCGGCGGCGGTTCTTGGGGTAGATGGATGGGTCGATCTGGGTGAGCATGCGGTGCAGGGTGCGGCGGACGCTTGCTTCTGCGGCGCGGTCCCACCGCAGGGCCGCCGGGGTTGCGTCCTTGGCGGGGCAGGTGGCGCCACGGACGGCGAGGCGGGTTTGCATGGCCGGGCTGATGCGGTGGAAGAGCACGTCACGGAACTGGGTGATGAGCATGCCGCGGCCGTCGAGTGCGGACAGCCACATCGCCACGAGAACGGCTTCCACAGTGGTGCGCGCGGGGCGGCCGGGCTTCTTCTTGCCTGCGTTGATCTGATCGGTGAAGAACTCGACCAGCCCGGTCCTGGCGAGGAAGGTGATCGCCCATTCGACGTCGGCGTCGCAGAACTGGGGCCGGATGGCGCAGGGGACGTCAGCGCGCCAGGTGATCGTGGCAGGCACGGGCAGATGGGAGCCGTGTACCGGACCTTGGTCGCCGATGGGAGGCAGCGCGGCGACGATCTGGTCGACGGTGCCGGTAGGGATCTGCTGCCGGGCGGGAGCAGTGGGGCGAGCCGGGCGGCGTCGGCGGTCGGTCCCACGGGAACGAGCGGTCATGCACGGGCCCGGCGAAGCGCCGCACTGGCCTGTTCAGGCGTGGCGGCCGGGATGTGGTCGAGGAGTTCGCTCAGGTGCGCGATGGAGGACAGTCCGGCGGCCTTGAGCAGGATCGGCAGCGGAGTTCCGGCCTGCAGGTGGTGCCGCAGCCAGGTGTTGCGCAGCCGGGAGGCGATGATCGGTGTCGGCGCGTTGAGTTGGCTCGTGGTCCGCAGCGTCTTGTCGAAGGTCTGCAGGGCGTCGTAGGCCCGTGCGCGCCAGGGAGCGATGATCAGGTAGTCGGGGCGCGTGGTCTGGGCGAGGTGCCACAACCGGTCCTCCCACGCCTGCAAGCAGGTGACTGTGCGTTCTTCCCCGCCGGAGCGGGTGCTCGGGCGGAAGGTGACGTGCACACCTGCGTCGTCGCGGACGATGTCGCGGGCGCGGGCATCCCACAGGTCGTGGCGGCGGGCACCTGCCCCGAGGCAGAGCGCCAGCGCACCTTGGATCCGCTGCCGCCGGGACACGGGGCGCAGGCCGCGGCTCCAGGCCCACAGTGCGGTCTCCTCGTCGGCGCTGTGCGGCTCGGTGACGTTGGAGTCCAGGCCAGCGACCCGGGGGACCAGGTGCTCGGGCGGGGTGATGAGGGCGTTGCTGATGACGCTCAGCCGGGACCGGTAGGTCTTGATCGCGCCGTCGGACAGTTCGGCGGCGGGTCCGGCGTGCAGGTAGCGGTGCAGGGTCTCGGGATGGAAGACGTGCTCCCGGGTGAGCGGCTGCGCCGTGGCGAAGCACCAGTCGACCAGGCCGGACACGATGGCCAGCGACGAGCGGGCCCACTTGTGGTTGATCGGCTGGGGGGCGGCGTGCAGGGCGTCGCGGACCACGGCGCGGGTGAAGATGACGACCTCGCGGTCCAGCGTCCCGCGGCTGGTGAACGTACTGATCACGCGATGAGCGGTCTGCAGCGCCGCACGCTGCTCGCGGGTGACCGGGTGGCCCTGTCCGGCCATCAGCAGCCACCACTCAGGC
This sequence comes from Modestobacter sp. SYSU DS0875, assembly GCF_054050915.1. NCBI lineage: Bacteria > Bacillati > Actinomycetota > Actinomycetes > Geodermatophilales > Geodermatophilaceae > Modestobacter > Modestobacter sp. SYSU DS0875. The sequence goes on from NZ_JBJHAH010000041.1 coordinate 24,184, forward strand.
CACGGGGCGCGTTCGTCGCGCACCGTGACATCGTCTTCGCGGTCCCCGAGTTGGGCCGCCCACGCCTGGCTGGGCCAGATGCGCGACGGGTCGAGCAGCACAGCGACTCCCGATGACGGGGCCGGTGCGCTCCCTGGCTAGCTGAGCGGCATCGGCAGCACGGACAGAACGGTGGGTCTGACTCGCAGACCGCCGTTCCGCCGCTGACCGCGCTCACGCATGAGGCCACCTTCGCACAAGTGTTCGAATGTTGGCAACAGGGGTGGGTGGTGTGGAGCGGGGGCGCCGTGTCATGCGCGTCGAGTCCGCGCGCGAGCGACTGCAGGGATGCTCCGCTCCAGTGGGAGGCGGTCTGGCGCACCGCACGCTCCCTTCGATCCGGCGGCAATTCCGCGTGCCTGCGTCAGGCGATGGAGGCCCGGCGGGAACCCGGCTGCGCCCTGACGGAGCAATCCGGGTCCGGCGCTGTGGGGCTGCCGGAAATCACATGCCTGTTATTCGGTCACCCTGCACGCGCATGCCGACACGGCCCAGGTCGACCGCGCAGCCCGGTCGACCTGCTGACCTGCAGAAACTCCGCGGAGTAACTTCTTCTTACGCGCCAAGAGTTCGTGGCTCTTATACGGACACGTTGGTCGACCAGAACTCGGGTCGACCTCGTCCTGGCGACCTGCACACCCCCGCGACCAACCTGCACACCACCTGGCGGACCGGCGACGGTTCTGTGGTTTGCTGACGGCAACTGGGCGCACGGAACGACAGCGCCGACCAGCCGGGCGAGAGTTCGGGTTTCCGGGCGGCAGGACGGTCCAGTGGCGGCCATCCGCGACCTCGTTGGCCGAAGAACTGGGAGACAACTCGTCGGTGACTGGTCGGGCCTCGGCGCCGCGCCCGCGGTACACGCCACCACAGGAGAACCGGCGCTACACGCCCGCGGAACTGCGCCGCACCGTGCGCCTCCAGGACCGGCCTGCGACCGTGCAGACGAACATCGCGGACGTGAGGATGGAGTCAGGCACGCCGGACCCGCCGCGGCTCAGTCGGAACGGCAAGTACCGCTGGTGCCTGTGCTGTGACACACCACTGCCAGCCAGCCGCCGATCCCCCCTGTGCGAGCCCGACCATCGACGGCACCGCAACCTGCGCCGGGAACGGAACTCACGGCCCACCTACTTCCAGTTCGAGCGCCGCTACCTCACCGAAGCCCACGACGACCTGGACCAGCTGGACGCAGCCGTGGGTCGACTACTTGCTGCCTATGCCGCCGGGCAAGAGCCACGAGGTGAACTGAAGCGCACGGCGGCGCGGTGGGCGACGTTTACCACCACCTTCCGGAACCGCTTTCCGCGCCCCTGAACGACCACCGGGCAGTCGGCTGTGACCATGCAGTTGTTTGCTCAATCCGACAGTCCGCTCGGCGACTCGCATCCACGTATGCGTACCGCTACGGTTCCGGTTGCCTGGGGGAGGATCGGTTGAGCCGCAAAGAAGAACTCCGCAACAAGACGGTGTGGCGCAGTGACCCGCACACGCTGGTCAAGCACTTGGTCTACCGGCACTACCTGGCCTGCTGGATGCCGAAGATCCTCCAGCGCTTTCCCGCGGCCACTGTGGTCGACGCGTTCGCCGGTCCCGGTGTCTACGAGGACGGCCCCGACGGGTCTCCACGACTAGTGGCCAAAGCCTTCCTAGAGCACGCCGCCTACGCACGTTTCGGCGAGCTACGCATCGTCTGCTTGGAACAACGCGCCGACCGCGTTGCCCGACTACGGGACGAGATCGCACGGCTGGGGCCGACGCCGAAGTTGACGTTCACAGTTTTGGATCCGGGCGAGTTCGCCGACCAGCAGGAGGCCCTGGCTGCGGCAGCGACCGGCGGGGACGCCGGGCGGCCGGTCCTCTGGCTGCTAGACCCGTTCAACATCAAGGCGTTGCCTTTCGACCAGGTAGCCGCCTGCCTGTCCGGCCGTTATCACGAAGCAGTCATCACCTTCTTCACCGAAGAAATGCACCGCTTCTGCACCCAGCCAGGATTCAGCGCGGCCCTCGATGAGCACTTCGGCTCAACAGACTGGCGGGGCGTCACCACGGTCGCCGGGCAGGCCGCACGCAAAGAAGCACTGGTGTCCGCTTACCGACACCAGTTGGAGAGCCTCGGCGTCCTCACCGAACAGTTCGGTGTGCGAGTTCGTAACGCCACACCCCGCTACTCCCTGATCTTCGCGACACACAGCCAACACGGCCTGCAGTGCTGGAATCCCGTCAAATGGAAACTGGACTCCTACTCAGGCTCCGGCGCGTCGGCCGACATGCTCATGCAGCCAGACCTGTTCGGCACCTCGCTGATCACCGAACTGCAGGACATGCTTCGCGGCTACGCGGGCACGGAACAGGCCTGGGCGAAGCTCGCCGCCCGCGCGGCCCGCACTGGATACCTCGACCGCCATCTCCGCGAAGCCCTTGACGGGCTGGCTACCGACGGGCTCGCAATCCGCGTTGCTCCCGTGGATGCGCGCACTCCCTGGCCAGAAGGCAGCATCATCCGGTTCTACGCACCCGAGGACATAGACGACAGCGACCCCCGCCAAGCCCTCGCAGAACCCTGACTCGACCCGATGCGCTCAACGTCATAATTGAAGCGTTGGATTGCGTGACGCAAGATGGTTTGGGCGTCTCCAGGAGCCATGGCGATTAGAAGGTCGCTCCCCGCCACGGGTAAGCTTCCGCCGCAGCGAGTACTGGCCACCCGTTCTCCGATTTGCGCCGAGTCCATCCCCGCGGCGACGAGGCTGATGGCGCCGCAGCCGCTGCGCTTGGCTTCCCCACGAACAAGGCAGTCGAGGCCACACCGGCTCCTGCCAGCAGGAAGTTGCGGCGCGAAATGGACTCGCCGGTCACGCTCACGAATAGTCTCTATCCTTCTCCACACGACTGTCGGAATCATCGAGTTGATCGCTTGGCCGCGACGGCCAACGATGACGAGCCTCGGCTATGCATAGCCCCACGAGACACAGCACCGTGCCAAACGCCGATAGACCGACGCTCGGGTTCACGTAAGCAGGCACCAGGTCCTCTTCCTCGTTACACGGGTTAGAGAACGGGAATGACGTCGCCTCATGCTCAAGTAGATATTCCCGACTATAAGACATGCCCTCCCTGAAGCAGTCTTGATAAGTATCGAAGCTGGACGCCTGCCAAAGTCCATTAAAGGAAAGAGCCAAGAATAGGGACCCGGCCACGAGCGCGCCTATGCCCCACCGTCTCGCCGAGTCAGACAGGGTCATCGCTTCCCCCTTTCCCAAGCGTGCCGCCACCAGCCCGAACCCACGCGGACCGGTATGTGTGCATGAGTGCGGCAAAGTCGGCACTCTTGCCGTTCCAACGGTCGGGGGCGTCCGTGACCTGCCTGACGCTGGAGGACCTCACGAGACTCGCGGCGGATGAACCTGACACTGATGCGCTTGCGTTGATCATTGACCCACTCTCTCCGCTGGACGGAATCGTGACCGATGCTGGCTAATCATCATCATCGGTATCCAACGGGTCCGATGTGACCGGATTCCTCGATCTGTGTACTTGTGGTCAGTCGATATAGCCCGTCTCCGGGTTGATCTGTGACAGGAAGTGAACGATCGCTGCCCGCATGTCGGCCTCACTCATCACCGCTCCGTCGGAGCGGGCGGTGGTGAACCCGTAGGCCGGGTCGTGGGGGCCGCTGAGCCACTCGAAGTCGTAGACGCCTGGATCGTCACGGCGATGTGTCACGGTGAAGTCCTGACCATCGACGTGCAGATCGCGGCGGTCATCCATGACTCATGAATCCTTCTCCCCGTACGCAGTGTCTCCTGGGCAGCCTGCAGTGCGGCCGGTGCTGGATGCTGAACTAGGCCGTGACCCGCCCGCGAGGGGGCATCTCATCCCACAGCAGCCCATCCAGCACCCGTCCCCCGGCCTTGGGGGTGCGGCCACCCCACTGCTTGAAGAAGAAGGGCACTGTGGCGGCCTGGCAGGCGTCCCGTAGGCCGGTGACCCACGCCGGGTCCATGACCCGGTGCGCCGGGCCGCTCTCGCCCCCGGCGATCACCCAGTCGATCCCGGCCAGTGCAATCCCGTCGAGTGGGCCAAGTAGTGGCTCGCAGGACAGGAACCGCACGGCCGCGGGAACGGCGCGCAGGTCATCGACCCGATCCAGGGCGTCGCTGTTCTCCACGCTGACGCCCATCCACAGGTTGTCCGGCCAGTCCAACTGGGCGGCGACCTTGCGCAGCCGAGCGGCACGCTTGGTCAGCACCTGGTAGGTGTGCTGCGGGGTCGCGGCCATGACCGCGAACACCTCGCGCACGAAGTCCAGCGGCACCCGCGCGTGGAACAGGTCTGACATCGAGTTGACGAACACCAGCCGCGGTTGCCGCCAGGTCAGCGGGACCCGAAGAGCTTGCGGGTGGAGTGCCACGCCGAAGCCAGGGCCGCTGGTCCGGGGATCGCCGTCGGTCTGGTACTTGTCCGCACCCATGGCCTTCAGCCGCTTGGCCAGCGTCAGGGCGTAGCAGTTGTCGCAGCCGGAGGAGATCTGGTCGCACCCGGTGGTCGGGTTCCAGGTTGCCTCGGTCCACTCGATCGTGCTGTTGTCCGCCACTGCGCCCCCTCGGTGCCTCATCGAACGCTATCGGCAGGCCCACCGGGCGGCCCGGTCAACCAGACCCTAGGGAGCCCCACTGACAACACGCTGAGCGGATGCCACGCGCGCCGTGGTCCACTCCTCGGGCGCCGACGCGGCCAGCGATGCTCCGATCTGCCTCCTCGGTGCACCCGCAGCCCGGCCCGCGTCCCGCCCCTCGGGTGCCTGGAGCACGGTCACCGAACGGGCGGCGGCGTAGAGGTCCCGGCTCACCGAGGCCGGACGCAGGGTCACCACGTGCAAGTCAGCGCGGCGGCCGATCGCCGCGAAGAGGTGGTCGTTGCTCACCACGACGAACGACCTGATCCCGGCCCGTCGAAGCAAGCGAGCATGGTGCATCAGGATCGCGTCGGCACCGTTGCGGCGACGACCACCGGACAGCACCTCGACGCCTGTTGCGGTGAGCGGCCCGTGGTACCGCCGGTACAGGCCCCGGTGTGCCGCGGCGATCCGCGGCGCACCCGCCCCGACCAGCGAGGACAGCGTTCGCGCGAGGGCGCCCAGCCGAGCCGCGCCCGGGTCCGCGTTGTCTAAGTCCCACAGCAACGCCGTGGGCGGACGCGGCAGGGCGGGAGGCATGACCGGATGATCACGTCGGCCACCGACACTTCAGGACTGACAGGTCCGGACGGTACGGCCGATCTGGATGCCAGCGCGGTCGGTGCACAGTCCGCGACCTGCAGGTGCAGGGTGCAGTCGCATCGTCCAGGTCGGGATTCGGGGTGATGAACCACAGCGCAGCCGTCCAGCCGACGACGTCTGTGAACGCCTGGATGGCGGGCGCGAGTGCCGGGTCGACCTCGCTACCGGTGAACTGGAACGTCGGGTAGACCCAGCGGCCATCGGCGGTCCGCTCCGCGAGGATGGTGTGCGCCATCCGGCGGGCATGTACCGCCTGCTCCGACACCCCGCCCAGCAGCGCCGCGACCCCGGCAGTGTCGTAGAACGGGCCAATCTCAGCGTCCAGCGCCCTCGGCTCGGCGGGAGGCAGAGGGCCGGTCACCCGGCCGAGTACCTCGGTCACGCTCTCGCACCCCTCGGGTAAGACCCAGAGGTCGCCGTCTTCCAGGCGGACCCGGTGCGCGGGGTAGACCCGTTGCGCCACAGCCAGGTCCTGGTCGCCGAACAGGCCCACGAAGCACAGTGCCCCGGCAACGATCTCGACGCGTTCTGCGCCAGCAGGCCACCGGGCCAGGTCCTCAACCGTGAACGGCAGCCCCTGGCTCATGAGGCCCACCGTGGCACACGACAACGACGACTGCGCCGGTAGCAGAGCGCTCGGGCCGTGGCGGGGCCGCGCTGTGGCGACCTGCGCGCCCGTGCACCTCGTGGGTGCACCAGAACACCTCGGAGGGCAAGTCGCGAACTCGGTCCGCTTCGCTACGAGGATTTCGTCAGGCCCCCTGAGCCTCGAACTCGCCATGTGGAGGCGTCACGGCGTCCAGCGCTCGCATCGTGCATTCGGTGAATGTTGCAAGGTACGCCTCGTCTTCGGTAAGGCTCTCGGGTACTGGCACACTGAATTCCAGTTCATTTTGGTGAGGGCGAAGATCTCGTCTGCGACCTGGACGGTCCGCGTGGAGCGGTCGCCGGTCCCACAATCGAGGGAAGCGCGGGGCACCGACGGCCCGGCCAGCGCGACACGCGCAGACCTTTGGACATGTCGGCCAAAAGTATCCCCTGCACGGGCATCAATGGCCCCACCGGTCACACGGGCCACGCCGGGAGTTCTCCGTACGCCCTCACCTGAATGCCCGACGCTACACTCCTCTGCAAGGGCGCAATACGGCCATCGTAGTCGCCTACAGGTTACGCCGAATGACTGACACGCTCCCGCACATGGGCCGACTGGCAGATAGTGAGAGGCGGCATGAGGCTCCAGAAAGCAGCGGTGAGACGACTCACCCGGCTATCGGTTGGTTTTTTCTTGCTGAGCTATCTGTGGGGTATCACGCACGTTGTTTCCATGAGGAAATGGGAGGTATGCACGGTCGTACGCAAGGTTCCCTACGATGCCGCGACGGCACAACAAAGCTTCCTGTTCCCTCTCACCAACAGTTGCAGCGACACATACAGTCTGGTTCCCGGATACGTCAACCCGTTGATCGCCGCTACTGGAACTGTTGCAGTTCTATGCTGTTTAGCCGCGCTCGTCACGCACTTCCTTGCGCGTCGACTTTCTATTTAGGAGTCAGGGGACGCGGCCATGAGGCCCGCTACCGGCGTCCCGACCGTGGAGACGCTGGCTTCCTCCCTGGCGGTCCTCAACGCCTTTGCCCACTGCTGGATCGCCACCTGCCGTTCGCAGTCCGCCCCGGTGCGCCGGGTCCGGCACGCTGGGGGTAACTCCGCTGCGGCCTGACGCCCAAGGCCACTGGCCGCACCTTTCCCGGCGCTGGTCACTGGCCGCCCCACGTTGTCCTCACATGCCGGGCCCACGGCGCCAACGCGGGATCCCGCAGCACGGCAAGCGTGGCCACCGCCCGCCTGAGGTCCTGGTCGTCGCGGGCGGCCAGTACCTCCTTGCCTGACAGTCCGGTGAGGACAGCAAGCACGACCAAGGCGATGTCCGCGTCGCTGGGGTTCAAGCACTGGGGGTAGGCCAGCACGGGTTCAACTGGGCCTACGAGGCCTATCAGCGAGGTGAGGTAGTTGACGTGCGTGCGACGGAGGCCTGGTGTCTGGAAGATGATCCGTTGTACCAACCCGCCTAACCACAAGTCGTTAGCGAGTGGAGGAAGGGACTCGGCAAACCAAGCCTGGACGAGGCGGATGTTGTCCAGGGCGGGAAGCCCGACGGCCGGGTGACGCGGCGCTTCGGCCGTCGCGTCCGCTGCGAGGCGGTGGTAGGTGTCCAGCGAGAGGGCCATGAAGCAGGTTCCCGGCTCGGTAGCCAGGCGCTCCAGCGTCTCCTTGGCGACTCCAGCGTCGCCGCCCCGTCGCGCTTCATGGAGCGCCCTGACCGTCCCAAGGACGTAGTCAAGCCGGGCACAGCGCCCCTGGCAGTGGCCGTCCTTACAGGACTGCGGGAGGTTCATGCGCGCAGTACGCCGCGCACGGCTGAACGAGTGGTCGCCAAAGGCGCGCCCGCCAGGAATCTCAAAGCGGGTCCGAGTCACGATCGCTGCCGAACCTCTGACGGCGGTGCGACCGCCCTGCTCACACTGCGCGACCCGCCCATCGACCCTCCCCGCTCAGATGTTCGAACGCATGTTCGAACATCCTGGAGGAGCATGTCAACGCCGTCCCCGGCTCCCTCACTGGACCGCGACTGCAGGCAGCCGGGCTCACCGACCCCACCACCGGCCAGGTGCTGGTCGACGACCTCCAACGGCATCACCAAGTCCAGGTCGGCGGGGCGATGAACCAGGTCAACCCAGACTCCGGCTACATCCTGAAGATCAACTGCTTGGACCTGGCGCGGTCCGAGCCGACCGGTTCCTCCAGTTCTCCGCCCTCATGCGCTGCCCCAGCCCTAGCGGGCTCCTCGGCGCGGGGCGGGCTGAGTCTTCCCGAACCGTGACAACCGTGACGAAGATCAGCTTGACTCCAGCGTGCTGTCTGCCGATGATTCCGTGAGAACCGTGATTCAGCCAGAGGGAAGGTGGCCGTCGTGACCGACCGCACCCGCACTGCCCGCAGCGGCGACGTCGCCGCTGCCTTCGGCCTGTCCCCGGCGACCATCCAGGCCTACGCCCGCAAGAACCGGCTACCCCACAGCACCACCCCCGGCGGGCAGTACCGGTTCAACCTCGACGAGGTTCGCGAGATCCTCGCACCGCCGCTGGTTGAGCCGGTCGAGGACCTCCTCGACCCCTTCGCCGCCACCGGCCCCATGGTCGACGCACTGTCGGGCTTCCGGCCCGACCCGATCACTGACGACGCCGCACGGCGCCTGCGCATCCACGGCTACCGGCCCGAAGCGCCGCCACAGCGCCGCCCGGTGACCCGGAAGGCCGGAGCCCGCGAGTTGGGCGACATGGTCAAGCGCTCGGGCAACGTCGCTGCCGTCGCCGTGCTGCACCGGGCCTGACCCGCCCCGACCCGCGGGCCACATGCGCGCGGCAATGGGAGTCTCGCCCAGCCGATCGTTCGCTTCGATCCACACATCACGGGGACGTCCAGCCAGTGCCGACCACCACACCCGAACCCGAGTCCGGGGAAGCGCAAGCCACGGTCGCACCCGCCATCGCCCAGGTGGCGGGCGCACCGGTGTCCTTCACCGCTCTCTCCCCGGCCCAGCAGGGAGACGCCTTCTCCGGGCTGACCCTGGCCATCGCCGGAGTCGGCCCCGACGGCGTCCAGCACCTGCCCACCGGCGCCACCCGTCCCCAGGTCGGCCCCGCCGACGCCTGGGCCACGCCCTTCCTGTCCGAGACCGGGCAGTACGTCCTGCTCAGCCAGGACTGCGACCTCGTCCGCGAGCCCGCCGACGAACCCACCGTGCAAATCGCCCCACTCGTCCTGATCGACCAGGGCGAGTGGCAGGACCTCAACCGCAACGGCTACTCCGCCCGCCAGTACGCCTACCCCTCGGCCAAGTTCAGTGGCGTCCCCGACAGCAAGGGGCTGGCCGTGGACCTGGCCTGGACCACGAGCATCCTCAAGGGCTCCCTCTCCGCACCCGGCGTCACCGCCACCCGCCCCCTCACCGGCCCCGAACAGCGCGCCTTCACCGAATGGGTCGCCGCCCGCACCGGCCGCGTGCCCTTCCCCGACGCCGTGGTCACCAACGTCCTCGACCCCTGCTACCACGTGCGCAGGCGGCTGCTCGCCGCCTTCAACAAGGCCGCCGGGCCCACCAACGCCAAGGTCGAAGCCCGCGTCGTCGCCGCCGTCGACCGCTGGTACGCCCACGTCGACGGACATCTCCTCACCATCCTCGGCTCCCTCACCGGACCCCGACTACAGGCAGCCGGACTCACCGACCCCACCACCGGCCAGGTGCTGGTCGACGACCTCACCAACGGCATCACCAAGCTCCAGACCCAGGTCATCGGAGCGATGAACCGAGTCAACCCCGACTCCGGCTACACCCTGAAGATCAACTGCATGGACCTGGCCACGGTCCGCGCCGACCGGTTCCTCCAGTTCTCCGCACTCATGCGCTGACCCACCACAAGGCATCGGGGCCGGGCCGTAGGGTCACCTTCGTGTCAGGGCTGTGAGCCACCGCATCTGGCGCACGCCTCCAGCGCCTGCCACAACTGCTCATCGCGATGCCCCCCGACGACCTCCTGTGTCGTGGTCCCGGCGCTCGAACGATCCGGAGACCGGTCGACCGCGTGAGAACGCCCAGGGCGCCGATCGTGGCACCCCGCAAGGCCAGGCGAGGCGGCAACGTCGGTCACCCAGTCACACGGTCCCTCCGCGGGGAATGATCACTTGAACGGTGGGGAACGGCTCTGACCAGGCCGTTCTCGTCCCAGGTCGGCGGCTTACGTCGTTAGCCCGCCAGTCGAGAGGGGGGGGGGGGGGGGGGGGGGGGGGGCGGCGGGGGGGCGGGGGGGGGGGGGGGGGGGGGGGGGGGGGGGGGGGGGGGGGGGGGGGGGGGGGGGGGGGGGGGGGGGGGGGGGGGGGGGGGGGGGGGGGGG
>NZ_JBJHAH010000042.1:0-33295 GCF_054050915.1 Modestobacter sp. SYSU DS0875
CCCCCCCCCCCCCCCCCCCCCCCCCCCCCCCCCCCCCCCCCCCCCCCCCCCCCCCCCCCCCCCCCCCCCCCCCCCCCCCCCCCCCCCCCCCCACAACGGCGCGCCGGGTTCAGACGGTGGCGAACTCCGCCGCGGGCTCGGTGGCCCGGTGCTGGGCGGGCAGGAACGCCAGGACGACGACCGCGCCGACCGCACTCGCGGCGGCGCACACCCAGGAGCCCGCGGTGACGCCGTCGAGGAAGGCCTGCTGCACTGCGGTCACGGCCGGGCCGGGGAGCCGCTCGGCCACCGCGAGCCCGGCGAAGACCGAGTCGGCCGCGCTCCCGGCCACCTGGTCCGGGGCGCCCGCCGCGGTGAGCCCGTCGACCACCGCCGGGCCGTACACGGTGCTCATGACCGAACCGACCACCGCGACGCCCAGGGTGCCGCCCACCTCGCGCACCGTGTCGTTGACCGCCGACCCCGCGCCGGCCTGGTCGCCGCGCAGCGCACCCATCACCGCCTCGGTGGCCGGGCTGGTGACCAGACCGAGGCCGGCGGCCATGAGCACCATCGCGACCACGATGCGGCCCCAGTAGTCGGACTCCAGGGTGGTGCCGGTGGCGACGGCGAACCCGGCGGCCATGGTCAGCAGCCCGGCGGCGACCACGAGCTTGGTGCCGACCGCCCGCATCGCCACGATCGCCAGCGGCGCGGTGACGGCGATGACGGTGGCGAACGGGAGGGTGGCCACACCGGCGGTCAGGGTGCCGTAGCCGCGGACCGACTGGAAGTACTGGGTGATCATGAAGATGAACCCGAACAGGCTGAAGAAGGCCAGCGCGATCGCCCCGCTGCCGACCGACACCCGCGGGTCGCGCAACAGCCGGACGTCCAGCAGCGGCTCCCGGGTGCGCAGCTCGTGGACGACGAACCCGGCGACCGCCAGTGCTGCGAGCGCGTAGCCGCCGAGGGTGGTCGCCGACCCCCAGCCGTGCCCGGGGGCCTCGATCGTCGTCCAGACCAGCAGGCCGATGCCGAGCACCGAGGCGCCCGCGCCCGCGAGGTCGAACCGGTGTGCCCGCGGCGTCCGGGACTCCGGGACCAGCAGCCGGCCGGCGACCAGGGCGACCGCCGCGACCGGCAGGTTGACCAGGAAGACCGAGCCCCAGGAGAAGTGCTCGAGCAGCAGCCCGCCGGTGACCGGGCCGATAGCCACCGACAGGCCGGTGACCGCGGACCAGATGCCCAGGGCGGTGGCCCGCTCGCGACGGTCGGTGAAGGTGGTGACCAGCAGGGCGAGGGTCGCGGGGTAGATCGCGGCGGCGGCCACGCCCATCGCGGCGCGGCCGGCGATGAGCTGGTCGGTGCTCGTCGCGGTCGAGGCCAGCGCGGAGGTGAGGGCGAAGGCGACCAGCCCGGACTGCAGCACGCGTCGCCGGCCGAACCGGTCGCCGAGCGCGCCGCCGAGCAGCAGCAGCGCGGCGAAGGCCAGCGTGTAGCCGTCGACGACCCACTGCAGGTCGCGGGTGCTCGCCGACAGCTCCCGGCTGATGGTGGGCAGTGCGACGTTGACGATCGTGTTGTCGATGCTGACCAGCAGCACGGACAGGCAGAGCACGGCGAGCACCCACCACCGACGGGTGGCAGGTGCGGGCGGGGGAGTGGTCATCGCGGCCTCCGGCTCGTAGAACAATGTGCCATAACGTTAGGACGACGTTCTACAGCCGGGCAAGCGGGATCGGTGCAGCAGGATGAGGTCGTGACAGATGTCAGGTCCGGCGCCGGGCGCACCCCCAGCCGAGCGGTCGAGCAGGCGCTCGTCGACGCCGCTGAGCGGGTGCTGGTGCGGGACGGGCTGGGTGCGGTGACCGTGCGGGCCGTCGCCACCGAGGCGGGGGTGGCGCCGATGGGCGTCTACAACCGCTTCGGCAGCAAGGACGGGCTGATCGCCGCGGTGCTGGTGCGCGGCTTCGACGGGCTGCGAACCGCGGTCACCGCGGACGCCGACCCGGACCCGCTCGCCCGGCTGCTGGCCAGCGGGCGCAACTACCGGCGGTTCGCGCTGGCTCAGCCACAGCACTACGGCGCGATGTTCGGTGGTCGGCCGCTGCCCACCGAGGGTGCCGACGAGCTCCTCGGGCACGCGACGGCCGCCTTCGAGGCGCTGGTCGAGCACGTCCGGTACGCGATGGCGCGCGGTGCGCTCCGCGACGGGGACCCGGTCGAGGCCGCGCAGCTGATCTGGAGCTCGGTGCACGGGGCGGTGAGCCTGGAGCTCGGTGGAGCGGTGCTCACGCCCGACCCGGCCGCCACCTACGAGGCGTTGCTGCGGATGCTGCTCGCCGGTCTGGCCTGACCCCTTCGGGGGCTCCGGCCGCCCGATCGGGCGGCCGGAGCTCAAGCTCCGGCCGGGAGTGCCGACCTCTCCTGGGACGGAAGGGGTCGATGACGATGATGGTGTTGGCGTGCAACGCGGTGGGGCAGGCGGCACTGGCCGCCGGGGTGGCGTCGCTGGACGAGGCGGTGCCGGAGCAGCTGCTCTACGTGGCCGGGTGGATCAGCACCGCCACCGACCTGACCCAGCAGGCGATGCTGATGTCCGAGGTGGGCTCCACCTTCGACGTGCTCACCTGAAGAAGGACCCCTTCCAGCACCTCACGTGCTGGGCAGGGCGCTGCGGCCGCCGCCGAGGTCGGCCTCGTCGGCGGCCCGCCGCCCGGCGTCCCAGCCGGCCGGGTCGACCATCGGCCCCTGCCGCCGCCGGACACGGGGGAACAGCTCCTCGACCGCGCGGTCGACCGCGGTCTCCCGGTCGGCCAGCAACGGCACGAGCGCGCCGCCGTAGGTGGCCCGCGCCTCGGCGCGTGCGGCGTCACGCGCCTGGGTGAGCCGTTCGGCGACGCGGGCGGCGTAGGCCAGCCAGAAGCCCCGTCGCCACGCCGTCGAGCGGGTGCGGGCGCCGCCCTCACGCGACTCGAGGTCGAGCGCGCGGCCCGCCTGCACCAGCAGTGAGGTGACGAGCAGCTCGACCAGGTCCAGGTCGGCGGAGAAGCCGACCAGCGTGGCGATGCCGAACGACGGCATCAGCACCACCCGCACGCCGTTGGCCGCGGCCACGCCCTGCAGCACCGCCGCCTTCGCCTCCACGTGCGGGTCGTCGAGGTGGAACCGGCGCGCGGTGACCCCGCCCTCGCCGGGCCCGGGGGGCGTGCCGCCCATCGCAGCGTCGATGGCGTGGCGGGCCATGAGCTCCTGGGCCTTGGCGGTCAGCGCCTCGGCCTCCGCGGCGAACTCGGTGGACTCCGCCTTGGCCAGCAGTCCGCGGATGCGGCCGAGCACCCGCTCGTCGGTGACGACGGCCGGGTCGGGAGTGGCCCCTGCCGACCACCGGGACGGCGGCGGCAACAACTCCTCGACGCGGGGGAGGGCTCGCAGCACGCCGATCACCCGGAGCACCTCACGCCAGGCCGCCGACGCGGCGACGCCCTCGGCGCGCCACCACTCCAGCACGGTGCCCCCGCGGGCGTCCAGCGCGGCCAGCTGGGCCGACCAGGCAGCCGGCGCGGCCCCACCGCCGGGCGGGACGGACCCGGCGATCACCGTGGCCACCAGCCGCGCGGCGCGCTGGGTGGCCCTGTGGCGCACCACGTGCACGACGTCCGCCGGCTGCCAGCCTGCCTCCCACAGGTGGGGGAGCAGGTCGCTGAGCACCCGCTGGGCCTGGCCGTCGGTGTCCACCCCCGGGTCCCGGCTGGTCAGCCGGACGACGACCCGGTCCAGGTCGGCGACCCGGACCCCGGGTTCGGCCGCCAGCCGACCGCCGGCCAGCAGCAGTCGCAGCACGTCGTCGGCGGTCGTCGCCTGCATGGGACCTCCTGGTCGATCGGGTGTCCCAGCATGGGGGAGCGGCGTCGTCGGTGGGCGCCGGCCACGCCACCGGTGGACGAGCACACCGCCTGGGGACGACGGCGCACCAGGCCGGACCCCGCCGCCTACCCTGCCAGCGGCCCCGCTGGCCACGAGCAGGGCCCTCCGCCCGTCGACGGCCCGACGGCCGAGGGCGGCTCAGTCGTCCTCGCCACCGCCCCCGCCACCGCCCTCGCCGTCCTCCTGCTCGCCGCCGTCCTCCTGCTCGCCGCCGTCCTCGACGACGCTGCTCCCGCCGTCCTCGCCCTGCACGCCGCCGCACGCGGCGGTGCTGAACGAGACGGCCGCGATCGCGAGACCGGCCGCGGCGGCGCGCCAGCGGGACCGGTGACCGGGGAGGGTGGCTCGGCTCATCGTCGTCATCTCCTGTGGTGTGGATCGCCGGGCGGCCCGGCGGACGTGCCCGGTCCCTGCCCTGCTCGCCGCCGCGGCACACCCGGACATCCGGTGCTTTCCGCCCGACGGTGACCCGCTGGGCTGCCCGGTGGTCGCACGCAAGGGGGTCGGTCGGGCGCGCGGCCGCGGCCGCGGCCGGCCGTCACCGCCGACGACGCGCCGCCCGAAGCGGCGACCGCCGAATTCTTGTTACTGGCGAGTAGTACCGTCGGTCGGGTCGACGCCGACCACGAGAGAGGCACCCCGCGTGACCACCGACCTGCTGCTGCCCGCCGACTTCTTCGCCTTCCAGTCGCTGCTCAGCGAGGAGGAGCAGAAGGAGCTGCTGGCCCTCCGGGAGTTCCTCGAGTCGGAGGTCGAGCCGCGGGTCAACGCGGCCTGGGCCGCCGCCGAGTTCCCGATGGACCTGATCCCGAAGTTCGCCGAGGCCGACATCGTCGGGCGCTCCTACGACTGGGCGGGCCGCCCCCGCGCCTCCCGGCTGTTCACCGGCTTCCAGGCGATGGAGCTGGCCCGCGTCGACGCCTCGATGGCCACCTTCCTCGGGGTGCACAACGGACTGGCGATGGGCTCGATCATGGTCCTCGGGTCAGAGGAGCAGCGGCAGCGCTGGATCCCCGCCATGATGCGGATGGAGACGATCGGCGCCTTCGCGCTGACCGAGCCCGAGGGCGGGTCCGACGTCGCCCGCGGCATGCGCACGACCGCCCGGCGGGACGGCGACTCCTGGGTGCTCGACGGCGCCAAGCGCTGGATCGGCAACGGCACCTTCGCCGACGTCGTCGTGGTATTCGCCCGCGACGTCGCCGACGACCAGGTGAAGACCTTCGTCGTGGAGAAGGGCACCCCCGGCTTCACCGCCACGAAGATCGAGGACAAGTTCGCCCTCCGCACGGTGCAGAACGCCGACCTCACCTTCAGCGGCTGCCGCATCCCCGCGGCGAACAAGCTCGAGGGCGGCAACTCCTTCCGCGACGTCAACAAGGTGCTGAAGGTGACCCGCGGCGGGGTGGCCTGGAGCGGCGTCGGCTGCCAGGTCGGCGCCTACGAGGCCGCGGTCGCCTACGCGAAGAGCCGGGAGCAGTTCGGCCGGCCGATCGGCGGCTTCCAGCTGATCCAGGACCTGCTGGCCAAGATGCTCGGCAACGTCACCGCCAGCCTCGGCATGACCGTGCGGATCTCCCAGCTGCAGGAGGTCGACGCGCTCGGCGACGACCAGGCGGCGCTGGCCAAGAGCTACGTGACCAGCCGCGGCCGGGAGACCGTCGCGATGGCCCGGGAGCTGTTCGGCGGCAACGGCATCGTCCTGGACCACGACGTCGTCCGGTACTTCAACGACGCCGAGGCGCTGTACTCCTACGAGGGCACCCGGGAGATGAACACCCTCATCGTCGGCCGCTCGATCACCGGGATGGGCGCCTTCGTCTGACGCGTCCGGCGCCGCTGGATGGGGGGAGTGACGCGGCCTCCCTCCGGCGGCCCCGGCTCGGCACGCTCGGGACGGAGCGCGGAGGTCGCGCTCACCGCTGCCGGACCACGTCCACGGGGTCACCTCGGGTGCCGGACGTGATCGGCGGCGGACGTCCAGAGACCGAGGAGACGACGATGGCGACTGCCACGACCGACACGACGGCCGCGGGCCTGCCGGCCGAGGACGAGCGGACGCGGGAGGAGATCCTCCGGCGTGCGGCTGGGGAGGCCCGGCCCCTGCTGCTGGCCGGCGGTGCGGTGATCTCGATGGACCCCCGCCTGGGTGACTGGGAACGGGCCGACGTCCTGATCGGCGGGGACGTGATCGTGGGCGTGGGACCGGGGCTGCTCAGCGCGGCCGGCGACGACGGCATGCTGGTCGTCGACTGTGCCGGGACCGTCGTCCTGCCGGCGCGGGTGGACTTCACCGCGCCCGGGGCCGGGTGCTCGCTGACCCCCGGCGCCCGCGCGGACGTCGCGGTGGTGCGGCTGCAGGAACCGGCGGGCACCCCGGACGGACCGGTCGAGCACCGGGCCGGGCACCTCGACACGCTGCTGTCGGCCGGGCGGGTGCTGCGCTTCCGGGGGCTCCCCCTCGGTGCGGAGGGCGAGCGTCCCGGCGACGGCGGGCAGCCGATGACCGCCGGTCGCAACGGGATCCACCCCCACGTCGGGACCTGGGTCGACGAGACGGGGTTCCTGGAGCAGGAACTGACCGTGGACGGCCGGTACGACGAGACGCGCGGTGGCCGCCCGCACGCCTTCCAGGGGCGGTACTGGGTGGACGGCGACCGCATCGACTACCTCGACGACCTGGGCTTCTGGGCGTTCGGGGAGGTCCGCGACGGCGTCCTGCACCACGCCGGCTACCGGATGACCCGCCGATGAGCACCGCTGCCCGCCGCACCGACCACATCGACCGAGGGAGCACCGTGAGCACCCACCCCTCCTCGAGCGGCGCCCTGCTCGACCAGCTGCGCCGTCGTTCCGCAGACCCCGACCGCCGCGTCCTGCTGACCGGCGGCACCGTCGTCACGATGGACCCGGCCCTGGGGGTGCTGCCCCGCGGCGACGTGCTCCTGCACGGCGACCGGATCGAGGCGGTGGGCCCCGACCTGGGCAGCACGCCGGCGGCGGCCGGGGCGCTGGTCGTCGACGTCGCCGGCCGCATCCTCTGCCCGGGCTTCGTGGACACCCACCGGCACGCCTGGGAGGGGCAGCTCCGCCGGGTCATGCCCGACGTCAACGACCTCGGGGAGTACGTGACGACGACACTGGCCGGGATCGCCCCCGCCTACCGGCCCGAAGACGTCTACACCGGCACGAAGCTCGCTGCGCTCACCGCGATCGACTGCGGCATCACCTGCATGCTCGACTTCGCGCACAACGCGCGCAGTGCGCAGCACTCCGACAGTGCGGTGCAGGCGCTGGCCGACACGGGCATCCGCGGCGTGCACGCCTCCATGCGGCCGCACTTCGGGAACTGGGACCACCAGTGGCCGGCGGACCTGACCCGGCTGAAGGAGCGGTACTTCAGCTCCGGCGACGGACTGCTGACCCTGCGGCTGGCCACCCTGGCAACCGACGAGATCGCCGGCCCGGATCTCGCCTACGGCCCGCGGCTCGCCCGTGTGGCGGAGGAGCTGGGCGTCGGGGTGAGCGTCGACGCCGTGTTCGGCACGACGTCCTCCGCCGCGATCCTGGAGTGGGAGCGGGCCGGGCTGCTGTCGCCCCGGGTGACCCTCATCCACTGCACCGGGCTGACCGGTGACGCGTGGCGGGCCATGGCGGACAGCGGGACGACCGTGGCGCTCGCCCCGACCTCCGACGCGCAGATCGGCCTGGAGACCGCCATCCCGGCCATCGACGAGGCGCTGGCCGTGGGGATCCGTCCCGGCCTGAGCATCGACGTCGAGGTCGCGCTGGCCAGCGACATGTTCACCCAGATGCGCGCGCTGCTCGCCATCCAGCGGATGCGTGCGGTCAACTCCGTCCACGGCACCGACCGGGAGCCGGTGCGGATCGGCACGGCGGACGTGCTGGACCTGGCGACGCTCCAGGGCGCCCGGACCAACGGGCTGGAGGAGACGACCGGGTCCATCACCCCGGGCAAGCAGGCCGACCTGCTGGTCATCGGTGCCGAGGACCTCAACACCATGCCGCTCAACGACCCGGTGGGCACGGTGGTCCTGGGTGCCGACCCGCGCAACGTGCACGCCGTCTTCATCGCCGGCCGGGTGCGCAAGTGGGACGGCCAGGTCCTCGACGTGGACCTCGACGCGCTCCGGCGCGAGGTGCGGGAGTCCCGGGACCACGTGCTCGCCGCGCGGGTCTGACCGCACCGACCCGCGACACCGCCCGGCTGCAGCCCGGGCCCGGCCACCGCCGGGTCCGGGCTGCAGCCGTCTGCCGGTCAGCCCTGGGCGGTCCGCTCGGCGGGCTGGTCGTCGAGCTGGCCGCCCGCATGGGTGGCCGGCAGCTCCTGATAGACGACGAGCTGGTGCCCGGGTGCGCTGGGCACCTGGAAGGCGTGGAAGCCGACCGTGAGCGGCCCCAGCGCGGGGTGCATCAGGTCCTTGGTGGCGTAGGTCTTCACCTTCACCTCGTGCCGGGCCCACAGCTCTGCGAACGCCGGGCTCGCCCTGGTCAGCCGCCGCACCAGCTCCTCGAAGCGTCGCGGCGTCGCGGCGAAGTCGGCACTGGCCCGCAGGTTGGCCACCGACGAGCGGGCGGCGGTCTCCCAGTCGACGAAGAACGTGCGCCCCACCGGGTCGAGCATCACCATCTCCACCAGGTTCGTGGTGTCGCTGAAGGGCGCGAAGAGCTCCACGGCGCGGGCGTTCATCGCCAGGATGTCCAGCACCGGGTCCAGCACGAACGCGCCGGACTCCCGCCACGACGCCATCAGCTCCAGCAGCGCCGGGTCGACCGGGCGGCGGACGTCGTCCGGGCCGAGCCGCCACGCCACCCCGGCCAGGGAGTACAGGTGCTGCTCCTCGTCCAGGGTCAGCCCGAAGGTGCGGGCCAGGGCGGCGAGCACGGGGCGGGAGGGGTGTTTCTCCCGGCCCTGCTCCAGCCGCCGGTAGTAGTCGACGCTCACCCCGGCCTGGGCGGCGACCTCGTCCCGGCGCAGGCCGGGCACCCGGCGGGGGCGCATCCCCTGCGGCGTGTCCGGCGCCGGCGGCGTGGCGGCGCGGCGGGCGATCAGGAACTCACCGAGCTCGGTGGACGGCACGGCGTGCAGGCTAGTGAGGCCGCGTAACAGGGGAGTGACACGGCCACGACAGGCTCGTCGGCCCCGAACAGAGTGGTGTTCATGAACGACACCACCACTGACACCAGGACCCAGCTCATCGCCGGCTCCCCGCTGGCCGGCCGCGTCGCCGTCGTGACCGGTGCGTCCAGCGGCATCGGCGCCGCCACCGCCGAACGGCTCGCCGGTCTCGGCGCGAAGGTGGCGCTGCTCGCCCGCCGCGGCGACCGGCTCGACGCGCTCGAGGACGCCATCCGCGCCGCCGGCGGCACCGCGCTCGCGCTGCCGACCGACGTCACCGACCGGGCGGCGCTGGCCGCCGCGGCGGAGCGGATCGCCGCTGAGTGGGGCACGGTCGACCTGGTCTTCGCCAACGCCGGGGTGCAGCTGATCTCCTCGATCACCGACCTGCAGGTCGAGGACTGGGACACCCAGATCGGGCTCAACGTCACCGGCGTCATGAACACCATCCAGGCCTTCGTCCGTGACCTGGAGCAGGTCGCCGCGCAGGGGCGGCCTGCCGACCTGATCACCACCTCGTCGATCGCCGCGGTCCGGGTGCTGGAGAAGTTCCAGGTCTACTCCGGCACCAAGGCCTACGTCACCCAGCTCAGCCGCCTGCTGCGCACCGAGCTGGGGCGCAAGGGCGTGCGGGTGGCCACGATCGAGCCGGGCATGGTCGACACCGAGCTGCCCGATCACGTGACCGACCCGGACGCCAGCAAGCTGATGGCCGACCTGATCGCCCAGATCGACGTGCTGACCTCCGCCGACGTCGCGGAGACCGTCGCCTTCATGGCATCGGTGCCCAGGCACGTCAACCTGACCGAGATCACCATCCTGCCGACCGAGCAGGTGATCTGAGCCGTTCACCCGTTCGGGGCGGGTGCCCCCCCGGCCCACTGGAGAGCACCGCCCCGGATGTCGATGACTGCCCCGGACGCCCCGTGCGTCCGGGGCAGTCGTCGTCTGCGGAGGAGAGGTCGTGTCGGGTCAGTCGGTCCTCGTCGTCGAGGACACCCAGGAGATCCGCGAGCTCGTCGTCACCGTCCTGCGCCGGGCGGGCATGGACGTCCGCGAGGCGACGACGGGTGCCGAGTGCCTGGCCGAGGTGCGCCGGGAGGTCCCCGACGTCGTCGTGCTGGACCTCGGGCTGCCGGACGCCGACGGCACGGAGGTCTGCCGGCAGCTGCGCGCCGAGACCGACTGCTACGTGCTGATGCTGACCGCCCGCGCGGAGGAGGTCGACCTGCTCATCGGGCTGGCCGTCGGCGCGGACGGGTACATGTCCAAGCCGTTCTCACCGCGGGAGCTCGTCGCCCGGGTCCAGACCATGCTCCGGCGGCCGCGGACCGTGGCGGTGCCCGAGCCGCGGCCGGCCCTCGAGGACTCCGTGCAGCGGCTGGCCGAGCTGGAGGTCGACCCGGACAGCCGCGAGGTGCGGGTCGACGGCGCAACGGTCGACCTGACCCGCACCGAGTTCGACCTGCTGGCCGCGCTGGTCTCCCGGCCCGGCCGGGTGCTGCAGCGTGAGACGCTGCTGCGCGAGGTCTGGCAGACCGACTGGGAGGGCAACCTCCGGCTGGTCGAGGCGCACATGTCCAACCTGCGCCGCAAGCTCACCGCGGCGGGTCTGAACTCGCCGGAGATCAAGACCGTCCGGGGAGTCGGCTACCGCCTCGTCGCCTGACCTGCCAGCGAGCCGTCAGGCGGCCGATCCGGCGCGGCGGGCGGCGAGCCGGCCGGCGGCGGCGTCGGCGGCGAGCGCCAGGCCGGCGCCCTGCAGGCTGACCGCGTCGGCGACCCAGGCCAGCCGGCCGCGGCGGGCGGCGGCGGCCCGGCGGGGGACGTCGGTCAGGTCGGCCAGCTCCGCCAGCCGGCCGTGGGCCATGATCCCGCGCCGGGCGTCCGCGGCGATGGCCCGGCAGACGTCGGCGACCTCGGGGTGGCCCAGCTGACCGGAGGTGCCGGCCAGGGTGTGCGCGGCGGCGGCGACCGCGTGCGGGTCGCCCACCCTGATCCCCGTGCTGATCGCGGACAGCCGGCCGGCCAGCGCGTCGTCGTACATGAGGTGCAGCCGCTCGGTGAGCTCGGCGTCCAGGTCGGCCTCGTGCAGGTCCTCCACGTCGACCATCTCGCGGGGGACTGGTGCGGTGGCGGCGATCGGCGCCGTGCGGCGGCGGACCAGGTCCAGCAGCGGGCGGGCGTCGACCGGGGCGGCCAGGCAGGCGAGCGCACCGGCCGCGACGGCGGCGGCCCGCACCTGCGCGGTGGGCTGCTCGGCGACGACCAGGAAACGGGCGGTGCAGCCGGCGGCGCGGAGCTCGGTGAGCAGGGCGGGCCCGTGCTCGGCGCCCGGCACCTCGACGGCGGTGACCACCAGGTCGGGGGCGACGGCGCCGGCGAGCCAGCGGGCGTCCTCCGCGTCCCCGGCCTCGTGGACCTGCCAGCCGGTGAGCTCCAGCAGGCCGGTGACCTGCCGACGGCCGGCGGCGGAGGGGTCGATCACCAGAGCGGTCAGCATCGGATCGTGGCCGTTCGTGCGGACTCGGCCGTCCAGCCGTAGTCGGTGGTGGTGGTGACGGTGAAGGAGTAGCCGCCCCAGTTCGTCCTGCCCACGTCGGCGGCGAAACCGGTCTGGCCGGCGGGAACGGTCCCTGCGGTGACGTTGACCAGGCCGAAGAAGGTGGCGGCCTGGATGCGGTAGCTCTCGATCCGCGGTGTGGTGCTCTCCTGCCAGCTGAGGCGCACCTCCAGCCGGCCGTCGGGGGTGCAGCGGCTGCCGGCGGTGCTGAGGCCGGTCACGGGGGCCACCGTGGCGGTCGTGACCGCGGCGGTGGTGCTCGCGGAGTCGGAGAAGGCGGCCTGGGCGGGGAGGGTCAGCCCCAGCACGGTGGCCAGTGCGATGGCGCCGACGACCAGGCTGTGCCGGAGCCGGGTCACTGGCCCTCCTCCTCGTCCTCGGAGTGGGTGTCCGGGGTCTCGGCGGGGCGCCAGATGGTGAGCAGCAGCCAGCCCGCCAGCAGCGCGGGGGCGCCGTAGACCAGGGCCTGGCTCACGACCGGGGCGCGCAGCGCCTCGATCACGTGACCGAGCTCGGGCACCACGGCCTGGACCTGCCAGGCGGTGTCGCCCTGGAGCGTGGCCTGCCACGGGTCGACCGCGTCGTTGGCGTCGCCCTTGGTCTCGACGGTGACCGCGCCGTTCTCGCCGTGCTCCACCGAGAGGACCCGGTGGGTGACGAGCCGGTGGTCGTCGATCGGGATGTGGTAGGCGATGATCATCCCGGGTTCGACCTCGTCGACCGGCAGCGGCGTCACGATCGTGACGTCACCCGGGTCGATGACCGGCGACATGCTCCCGGTCAGCATCGTCATCGTGCGGTACCCGAAGGCGTGCGGGCCGATCGCCAGGACCGCGAAGAGCAGGACGGCGAGCGCGACCAGCAGCCGCACCGTCCAGCGCGACGCCCGGGCCAGGGCCCGCTTCCCGGCGCCCGACGGGCGGGGGGCCTGGGTCAGCTGCTGCGCCGGACGCGGGTGTGCGTCCGCGGTGGGTGCGGGGGGTGCGAGCAGGGCGGTGGTCATGGCGGTTCCTCCGGGAAGGTGTCAGCGGGTGGGGGAGCGCCGGGTCAGCGCGCGGTGCCGTTGGCCTGCGTGCCGGTGAAGCTCAGCGCCAGGGTGGAGGTCTTGCCCTGGAACTCGTTGCCGGCGGCGTCGGGGAGCGACAGGGTGACCACGAGGTGGTCGGTGCCGCCGACGGCGAGGCTGTTCAGGTTGTTGATCGCAATGGGTGCGCCTGCCACGGCCCGGCCGGAGTAGAGCGACTTCGGGCTGGCGCAGGAGTAGGTCGCGGTGCTGCCGGAGATCGACTCGGTCCACGCGACCGGGCAGGAGCTGACGGTCATCTGCAGCCCGTTGGTCGGGTCGCTGTCCAGGATGCTGCTGGTCGTTGCGGTCGACTGCAGCACCAGCCCCGAGAAGGCCAGGTCGCCGGTGTTGCTCAGGTCGACCGCGCGGCTGAGCGAGTCGCCGGGCACGAAGCCGGCGGCGCTCATCGGCAGGGTGGTCGTGCCGGCGCGGTTCAGGTCGATGGAGAGCGTGCCCGTGCTGACCGACGCGTTCAGCGGGGTGGTGCTGTCGGTGAAGGTGCCGAAGGTGCCGAGGCCGGCGACGGCGGCGGCGGCGCCCACGACGCCGAGCGAGCCGAGGATCTTGCGGGCGGTGCGGCCGCGGGTGGCGGTGGCGGTGGCGGTGGCGCTCATGGCGGGTCTCCCTGGTCTCGTGCCGGTGTCGGCGGGGGCTCCCGGCGACAGACACGACTCTGGAGGCCCTTCCGCAGGGCTCCCGCGAGCGATCCGCAAGAAAACCGCAAGGAACCGCAGGTTCCCCGTGGCCCCGTCCGGAGGCTCGGCCCGAGCTCGCGAGGAGGGCGGGGGACGGGGCCCTTCAGCAGCTCAGGGGCAGGGTGAGGGTGAAGGTGGTGCCGCGCCCCTCGGCGCTGGTCACGTCGAGCGTGCCGCCGTGCGCGGTGGTGATCGCCTTGGTGATGGTGAGCCCGAGACCGACCCCGGGGACTGCGTTGCGCCGGGCGGTCGAGGCGCGGAAGAAGCTGGTGAACAGCCGCCCCTGCTCACCGGCCGGGATGCCGACGCCGGTGTCGCTCACCGACAGCAGGGCGACGGGACGGGCACCGGTCGCTCCGGGGTCGGTCTCCGCGCCGGTGTCGTTCTGCCAGGCCGGGCGCAGGCGCAGGGTGACCGAGCCACCGGCCGGCGTGAACTTCACCGCGTTGGAGACCAGGTTGTCGCAGGCCTGGCCCAGCCGGAGCGCATCCCCGCGCACGACCAGGCCGTCGGCGGGCACGTCCACGGCCAGGGCGATGCCGCGCGCGGCCGCGGTGACCCGTGCGGTCTCCTCGGCGGCGCGCACCACGGCGGCGAGGTCGACGTCCTCGGGCTGCAGGGTGAACTTCCCGGCGTCCACCTGGGCGGTGAACAGCAGGTCACCGACCAGCCGCAGCAGACGCTGGGCGTTGCGCTCGACGGTGCCCAGGTACTGGCGCTGCTCCTCGGTCAGCGGCTGGTCGGGGTCGTCGAGGACCAGCTCCAGGTAGCCGAGGATGGAGCTCAGCGGGGTGCGCAGCTCGTGGGAGATCAGGCTGACGAACTGGTCCTTGAGCCGTTCGCTGGCCCGCGCCTCGGTCATGTCCGTGGCGACGAAGTTCCAGCCGGCCTGCTCGCCGTCGTCGTCGGTGCGTGGGGTGATCGCGACGGCGACGGTGAGCCGCCGGCCGTCGGCGGTCAGGTAGGTCCAGTCCCGGACGTCGCTGCCCTCCTCCCGCGCCACCTGGACGAGCGCGGCGAAGCGCGCGGCCGGGTCGGCGTCGGCGCCGGGCTGGAGCTCCTCGGGGTCGTGGAACTCGGTGATGCTGCGTTGCCGCACCACGTCTGCGCGCGGGAGGCCGAGCAGCCGCTCGGCCCCCGGATTCCACACCCGGATGACGCCGTCGGGGTCGGTGCCGATGATGGACTGCTCGGTGACGGCGTCGATGACGCTGGTCATGGTCTGCGCCCGGGCGCGCATCATCCGGGTGGCGACCTCGAGCTCCTCGGCGGTCGACTGCCCGAGGGTCACCAGTTCCCGCCGCTGCCCCTCCAGGGCCGCGGACGCGGCGAGCTGCTCGCGCAGGCGCCGGGCGAGCTCGACCACGGCGAGGACGGCCGTCAGCCCGGCGGCGCCGAGCAGCACCGGCGAGCCCGGCCGGGTGAGGAGCACGGCCACGGCCACGACGGCGGTGGCGGCCAGGGCCGTGGGGGCGAGCCGGGTGGCCGGGGGAGCGGCGCCGGGCGTGGTGCCGGCCGCGGCCGGCCGGAGCAGGGCGGTCATGCGGGGCCGCCCGACGAGCACAGCCGGCGGACCTCGGCGACCAGACCGGCGACCGTGAAGGGCTTGGGCAGGTAGGCGTCGGCGCCGGCGGCGAGCCCGCGGGCGACGTCGTCGGGCGACGCGCCGGCGGACAGCAGCAGCACCTGCGTGCCCGCGGTGGCCGGGTCGGCGCGCAGCTCGGCGCAGACCTCCAGCCCGGTGAGCTCCGGCATCGACACGTCGAGCACCACGAGATCCGGTCGCTCGGTGCGGGCGACGGCCAGCGCCTGGGCGCCGTCGGCGACCGAACCGAGGAGCGTGCAGCCGGCCTTGCGCACCGCGAGGGTGACGAGCAGCCGGATGTCCTCCTCGTCGTCGGCGACCAGCACGCGTGCGGCTGCATCCACGGTGTCGCGGTCCACGGCCAGCGCTCCTCTGCGGGCAGGGCCCGTCCCCGGTCGGGACGGAGTCCGTCGCCTCGGGAACGTCAGATCGGTGGCACTGCTGGAGGGGAGCCACCCGGTCCCTCACCCGTGGAGATGAGGTGGACAGGCCGGCTGCGGACGCACGTCGGGCCCCGGTGCGACTGCACCGGGGCCCGACGGGGTGTTGCGGCCGATCAGGAGGAGGACTTCTCCTGGACCTTCTCGCGGGACTCCTGGGCCTGGCCCTTGACGTCCTGGGCGGCGTGCTGGCCCTCGTCCTTGACGTTCTTGGCGCCCTCCGCGGCGGTCGACAGGACCGACCCCGCAGCGCTCATGGCGGCCGGCTTCAGGTTGTCGCCGATCTCCTGGGCCACGTTCCTGGCCTGCTCCTTGGCCTGCTCCTTGAGCGGCTCGGAGTGCTCCTTGAGCGCCGACTCGGCCTGGGAGGCGAACTGCTTCTCCTTGTCGCTGGTGGGCAGCAGGGAGGAGGCGAGCCAGCCGACGCCGAAGGCGATCAGCCCGGCGGCGAAGGGATTGCCCTGGGCCTGGCGCTGGATGGTCTCCGGCGCGTGCTGCACCGTGTCCATGGCGCTGTGTGCGGCGTCCTGAGCGTTGCCCGCGGCGTTGTGCGCGGCGCCCTGGGCGCTGCCCTGGGCGTGCGAGGCGCGGTTGCTCACCTGGTCACGGGCGTCGTGGGCGGTGCCGAACACCTTGTCCTTCAGGCCGGACATCGTGCCCTTCGCCCGGCCGACGCGCCGGTCCATCACCCGGGTCGGGCTGACCTTCTCGTTCAGCGCGTCGACGTCGTAGCTCAGGTTGGCGCGGGTGTCCTCGATCTGGCGCCGGATCGCGTCCGGGTCACTGCTGGTCATGAGGGAACTCCTGTCTAACTAGCCGGGAAGAGGTCAGTGGGGCTTGAGCGCGTCGGGCACCTGCTTGAGCGTGTCCACGGTCCGCTCGGGCTTCGGGTCGACCTTCTTGAGCTGCGAGAAGTCGATCTCCTGCGAGACCCGCTTCGGGTCGACGTCCTTCAGCTTCTTGCGGCCCATGGCAGCGAGGACGGCGGCGACCAGCCCCCACACGACCGCCACGATCAGCGCGGCCCAGCCGGTGGGGATGACGCTGGCCAGCGCCCACATCAGCGCGAGGCTGAGGAACAACGCCACCATGTACCCGGCGAAGCCGGCGCCGCCGAGCATCCCGGCGCCCTTGGCGGCCTTCGTCGCCTCGCCCTTGGCGGCGTCGGTGGCGCGGGTCGCCTGACCCTTGACCACGTCGGTGGCCTCGGTGGCCTCCTGGCGCAGCTCCGCCTTGGCCAGCTCCAGCTCCTGGCGCATCAGCGTGGACAGATCCCGACTGACCTCGCTCAGCAGCTGACCGACCGACGTCTGCTCGACGTCAGGGTGCCCCGCATCGGTCATCGGCTGTGCCGTGTTGTCCGAGTGCTCGGTCGCGGCGTAGCCGGTGGCGCCGCTGGACGCGTAGCCGGTACCTGCCTGCCCGTAGCCCTGGTTGCCGGGGGCGGTCACAGCCGGCCCTCACCGGGGGTGCGGGACGGGTCGTCCCAGCCGGCGCCGGCGGTGGGGGCGGCGGTGGTGCCCTCCGGCGGCAGGGTGCCGTACGGCGGGGGCGGGACCGATCCGGTCGTACCGGTGGTCGCGTACCCCGCGGTCTCGGTGGTGGCGTAGCCGGTCGCTGGGGTGCCGGCGACGTGGTTGCCACCCGTGGCGGGACGGTCGGAGCCGCCAGCGGGCTGGCCGGAGCCGTTCTGGTCCTTGTGCGCTGCCACCGCGCCGGTGGTCAGCCGCCCGGCGACGACGCCGGCGAGGGCGGCACCGAGCAGGAAGGCACCCGGCTTGCGGCGGGCGAAGGACCGGACGTCCTGCAGCAGGTCACCGGGCTCCCGGTCCTGCACCCAGCTGGCCAGCTGCTCGACCTTGTCGCTGGCCTGGCGGACCACGTCGGCCGCCGGGCCGGTGGGGGCCTCCCCGCTGCCCTGGGCCATGTTGCGCAGCTGCGTCGCGATGTCGTTGAGGCCCTGACCGGCCTTCTGCTGCCCGCTGCGGGCCTGCTCGGTGAGCTGCTGGCGGCCCTGGGCCACGAGGTCCTGCGCCTGGCGGCCGGCCTCGTGGGTGACCTGCTTGGCCTGGTCGGCGGCGGTGGAGGCGACCTGGCCCCCCGCCTCGGCAGCGCTGTGGCCGACGTTCTTGGCCTGGTCCTTGGTGGCGTCCTTGGTCGACGGGGTGCCCGTGCGGTCGGTCGCCCCGCTCGAAGGCGACTGTGTCGGGGTGTCGATGGAGTGCGTCATCGTTCCTCCTCGTCGTGCGTCGGGCTCGTGGTGGGTGGAGCTGGTCGTTCGGCCGGGTCCGCGACCGGGCGCGCACCATGGCCGGCCGGGGTCGGCCGGTCTGCTCGTGCCTGGTCGCGGAACGGCGCAGGGGCGCCCGGGGGCGCCCAGGTCGGTGTCGCGCGGGTGGGCCCACCGTGGTCTCGGTGGACGCCGTTCCGTTGGACTGGCGGGTACCCGTGCCGGTCTACGGCGTAAACCGGTGAGATCGACATTCCGGGCCGCCGGCCGTCCGGCGGGCGGTGACCCGGCGTAGCCTTACCCGTCGGTAAGGGGAGCCTTCCCTTGCCTGATGGGAGGAGATGGGATGACCGGAGCGACACAGCAGACGGTGGAGCCCCGGCCGCGGCGGCCGCGGGTGCCCCGGATCGCGGAGGTGCTCCGCACCTCGCGGCTGACGCCGCACATGATCCGCGTCGTGCTCGGCGGTGACGGGCTGGCCGGCTTCCCCGTCGGGGAGTTCACCGACCACTACGTGAAGCTGCTCTTCCCGCCCGCCGGCGCGCCCTACGCCGTGCCCTTCGACCCCGAGCAGGTCCGCGCGGAGCTGCCGCGCGACCAGTGGCCGGTCACCCGCACGTACACGGTGCGTGCCTGGGACCCGACGTCCGGCGAGCTCACCATCGACTTCGTGTACCACGGCGACGAGGGCCTGGCCGGCCCGTGGGCGGCATCGGCCCGGCCCGGGGACCGGATCCAGCTGCTCGGCCCCGGCGGGGCGTACGCGCCCAGGCCGGATGCCGACTGGCACCTGCTCGTGGGCGACGAGAGCGCGCTCCCGGCGATCGCCGCCTCCCTGCCCCGGCTCACCGCCGGCGCCCCGGCACAGGTGTTCCTGGAGGTCGCCGGGCCCGAGGAGGAGCAGGACGACGTGCCGACGCCGGTCGGCGTCGAGCTGGTCTGGGTGCACCGCGGCTCCGCCGAGCCCGGGCGGGCGCTGGTCGACGCGGTCCGCGCCGCGCAGCTGCCGGCCGGGCGGGGCCACGTGTTCGTGCACGGCGAGGCGGGCCTGGTGCGGGAGCTGCGCCGGCACCTGCGCGCCGAGCGCGGCCTGGACCCGGAGTTCACCTCGGTCTCCGGCTACTGGCGGGTGGGTCGCACCGAAGACCGCTGGCAGGCCGAGAAGCGCGACTGGAACGCCCAGATCGAGGCCGAGGAGCAGGTCGCCGGCTGACCGGTGCCCCTCCGGGGTGGGCGCCACCCCGGAGAGGGTGGCTCACATGTCGCGGTAGCGCTTCGCCGCGGCGGTGGCGGCGCGCAGCTGCTCGGCGTCCAACCGCGGCCCGTAACCGGGGGTGTCGCGCTGGATCCGCCACCCTTCGGCGAGCGGGCCGAGGTCGACGACGTCGAAGCCGAGGTCGGCGATGAGCTGCGCGACCTGCTCCTTGGCGCCGGCGTCGTCCCCGGCCACGGCCAGCGCCCGCCGGTGCGGGGTGCCGGCGGCCTGCCCGTGCTCCACGATGTCCCGGGCGCCGATGTGGTTGAACGCCTTGACCACGCGTGAGGTCGGCAGGTGGGCCTGGAGCAGCTCCGCCGTCGTCGTCGACTCGTCGTCCAGCTCGGCGATCTGCCCGTCGCGCTGCGGGTAGTAGTTGTTCGTGTCGATCACCACCTTCCCGGCCAGCGGCTCGACGGGCACCTGGCCGACGTTCTTCAGCGGGATGGTGACCACCGCGAGGTCGGCTGCGGCCGCCGCGTCGGCCGCGGTGCCGGCCCGGACGCTGCCGCGCCGCCCCGGCCGCTGTTCCAGGGCGGCCACCAGCCCGGTCAGGGTCTCGGGGCCGCGGGAGTTGCTGAGCACGACGTCGTAGCCGGCGTCGAGCGCGGCCTGGGCGAGGGCGGTGCCGATGTTCCCGGCGCCGATGAGTCCGAGGGTCGTCATGGTCACGGCAACCACCGGCCGCGGACGCCGCTTCCCTCAGCCGAGGTCGTCGACGGCGAAGGTGTCGCAGTGCGCGGGATCACCGGTCCCGAACCCGGTGGTGAACCAGCGCCGGGGCTGCCCGGAGGTGCCGTGGGTGAACGCCCCACGGTCGGCGGTGCCGCCGCCCAGCTCGCCCTGGATGAAGTCGTCGCCGATCCGGCCCGCGGTGTCCAGGGCCCGCTGCACGTCCGCTTCGATGATCTCGGTGGTCAGCGGCCCGCCGGAGTCGTCAGGCACCGTGGTCGCGTGCCCGGCCCAGGCGCCGGCGCAGCAGTCGGCCTGCAGCTCCAGTCGGACCCAACCGCTGGTCGAGCCGCGCTCGCCGGGCTGCCGCCCTAGGGTCGGGGCATGCCGTTGGAAGGTGAGTACGAGCCCAGCCCGGAGAAGTGGGTGCGCGACCAGGTGGAGCTCTACGAGCGCACCGGCGGGCGGGAGGGCAACACCCTGCCCGGCCGCACCGAGCCGGTGGTGGTCTTCAGCACCCGCGGGGCGAAGAGCGGCAAGGTCCGCAAGAACCCGCTGATGCGCGTGGAGCACGACGGCGCCTACGCCATGGTCGCCTCCAAGGGCGGGGCACCGGAGCACCCCACCTGGTACTTCAACCTCAAGGCCCACCCCGACCAGGTGACGGTGCAGGACGGCGACCAGGTGTGGGACGGCGTCGCCCGCGAGCTGACCGGCGAGGAGCGGGCTGTGTGGTGGGAGCGGGCGGTCGCCGCCTTCCCCGACTACGCGGACTACCAGACCCGGACCGACCGGGAGATCCCGGTCTTCGTGGTCGAGCGGGCGCACTGAACGCCACGCCGGACGACCAGCGACCGGTCGCCGTCGTCACCGGGGCCAGCGACGGGATCGGCGCCGCGGCGGCCCGCCGGCTGCACAGCGGCGGGTGGCGGGTCGTGGTCGTCGGCCGGTCGCCGGAGAAGACCGCGGCGATCGGGGCGGAGCTGGGGGTCGAGACCGAGGTCGCCGACTTCGCCCGGCTCGACGACGTGCGCCGGCTCGCCGCCGACCTCACCGCACGGCTGCCGCGCATCGACGTGCTGGCCGGGAACGCCGGCGCCACCTTCGGCCGGCCGGGGCGCACCGTCGACGGCATCGAGCAGACCTTCCAGGTCGACCACCTCGCCCCCTACCTGCTCACCCGGCTGCTGGAGGACCGGCTGCGGGCGAGCCGGGCGAGGGTGGTGACCACCTCGTCGGGAGCGCACTGGCTGGGCGGGGTGCGGCGCGGCCGGCTGGCCGACCTCGCCGAGGTGCCCCGCCGCTACTCCGGCATGCTCGTGTACTCCCGCGCCAAGTGGGCGAACGTGCTGTTCACCCGCGAGCTGGCCCGCCGCTGGGCACCCGAGGTCACCGCCACCTGTTTCGAGCCCGGCGCCGTGGCGACCTCGTTCGGGCAGGCCTCCGGAGGCGTCACCGGGCTGGTGTTCCGCAGCCCGCTGCGGGCCGTCATGCGCACTCCGGCCCAGGGCGCGGACACCCTGGTCTGGCTGGCCACCGTCGACGACGGCTGGCGCAACGGCGGCCACCACGCCGACCGGTCCCCGGCCCGGACGCTGCCCTCGGCGGCCGACGACGTCCGGGCGCGTGAGCTGTGGGAGCTGTCTGCCCGGCTGGTCGGCCTGGCCGGCTGAGCTCAGCCGGCCGACCGGCCCCCCGGGTCGCCGCCGAGCTCCGCGCGGATCCGCGCGGCGACCTGACCGGCCAGCTCGTGGTCGCCCCGCGCCCGGGCGCCGAGCAGCGCCCAGCCCAGGTCACCGACCTGGCGGGCACGGCGGCGCCACACGTCGGCGCCGGGCGCGGCGAACAGCTCGGCCCGGGCTGCCGTCGTCACCTCATCCTGCGCCAGCAGTGCCTCCTGCAGGGCGTGGTCCGCGCGGGTGCCCGGCGGTGCGGCCGCGGCCGCGACGGCGTGCTGCTGGCTCGCCGCCACCGCGCCCGGCAGCCGGCGACTGCCGGTGTGCGGGAAGAGGAGCAGGCCGGCGGCGAGGGCGACGGTGATCCCGACCAGCGTCTCGGCCACCCGCACGGTGATGAGCTCGGTGCCGCTGCTGGCCGGGTTGCCCAGGTGCACCAGCAGCAGGGCCAGCGGCGTGATGCAGGCGACCGAGAGCACGTACTGGCTGGCGATCAGCAGTTCGACGGCCAGCATCAGCAGCCCCACCACGACCACGGTGGCCGCGACGGGGAGCTCCAGCCAGAACAGCAGCGCGGCCAGGCCGACGCCGGCCAGCGTCCCGGTCACCCGGTGCAGTGCGCGGGCACGGGTGTGCCGGGCGTCGGTGCCGAGCAGCACGGCGACGGCGGTGCTCACCGCCCAGTAGGCGCTGGGCAGCCCGGTCAGCGCGGCGATCGCCCCGGCGGTGGTGGCCCCCAGCCCGATCCGGGCTGCGGTGGGGGCCCAGGCCGGCGCGGTACGGCGCGGCGGCGGGGTCGTCGGGCCGGCGAGCGCAGCTCCGTCGTCCGGCGGTGGGACGTTCGGCGGCAGCACCCGGAAGAACCGCTCCTCGACCTGCTCCAGCTCCCGGTGCAGCGACGGTCGCCGTCGGCTGCCGCCGGCCACCGCGGCGACGGCGACCCGCACCGCGCGGGCGACCGAACCCGGCCGGGTCGTCCCCAGCCCGTCTCGCTCGACGGCGCTGACCGCGGTGTCGGCAGCGCGCAGTGACTGGCGCTCGGGCCCGGCCGGGTCCCACAGCCAGGGCAGCATCACGACGACCCACGCCAGCGCGGCGCCCCCGGCGGCCGCGGCGACGTGCCCGGCCACCGCCGTCTGTGAGTCGCCGAGCGTGCTGGCGCTGCCGCCGGCGAGCGCGATCATCAACGGGCCGGGTGGGCCGATCCGCCAGACCGCGGTCGCGGCGGTGGCGGCCGCCACCAGGGCGCCCAGCACGACCGCGAGCAGCAGCGGGCGCGGACCGGCCAGGCCGCTGGCGCCCACGGTGGCGGTGAGCGCGACGCCGACCCCCGCGGACACCGCTGCCCGCCGCCGGTAGGGCAGCGCGTGGCCGTAGACGGCGGTGAAGCCGCCGAGCGCGGCCGCGGAGCCGAGGTCCGGCCGGTCCAGCAGCACGAAGAGGACCAGGGGTGCGGTCACGCAGAAGGCGGCCGACAGTGCCCGGCGGCGGTGCGTGGCCCACAGCGAGGTGACCGCCGGCAGCGGCGGGCCGAGCAGGTGCGGGGCGAGCCGGCGGATCGGGGAGGAGGAGCCGGACACGGTCGCCATCGTCTCCCGCCGTCTGCGCCGCCGTCGGACGGGGCGTCCCGGTGGGGGGCGAGTTTGGGCAGGCTACCCTAACTCTCGCCGCACCGAGGCGGCGACGACGAGAGGACGGAACGGGTGCGCGGACGGCGAGCGGGCCGAGCAGGAGCCGGGCTGGTGGGGCTGGTGACCGCGCTGGCGATCAGCGGCTGCGGGAACGCCGGGAGCGGGGCGGAGGACGCCCCCTCCGGCACGGCGGAGGAGGTGCGCACGGTCGGCCACGCCCTCGGCGAGGCGGAGATCAGCGGCGTGCCCGAGCGGGTCGTGGTGCTGGACACCGGGGAGCTGGACACCGCGCTGTCCCTGGGTGTCACGCCGGTCGGCGCCGTGCGCACCGACGCGAGCACCGAGCTGCCCGGCTACCTGGCAGAGGCCGGCGCCGACCCCGACGAGATCGCGGAGGTGGGGACGATCGCCGAGCCGAACCTGGAGGCGATCGCCGCCCTGGACCCGGACCTGATCCTGTCCAACACCGCGCGGCACACCGAGCTGTACGAGCAGCTGCAGGCGATCGCCCCCACGGTCATGGGGGAGGGGGTCGGGGAGACGTGGAAGCAGAACCTCGCCGTCTACGCCGAGGCGCTCGGCCAGCAGGAGGCGGGCGAGGAGCTGCTCGCCGAGCACCGGGACCGGGCGACCGAGGTGGGCGCGCTCTTCGGCGACCCGGCGGCGCTCGAGGTGAGCATCGTGCGGTTCGTCGGGACCGGCTCGGCCCGGCTGTACGGCGAGGGCTCGTTCATCGGGACCGTGCTGGCCGACGCCGGCTTCGCCCGCCCGGAGGTCCAGCGCACCGACGAGACGTTCGTGGAGGTGGGCCCGGAGGAGATCAGCCAGGCGGACGGCGACCTGCTCTTCTACTCCGCGTACGGCGAGGGCGGGGCGGCGGAGCTGACCGAGCTCACCTCCGGTGGACTGTGGCAGTCGCTCGGCGCGGTCCAGCGGGGCGACGCGGTGCCGGTCGACGACGACCGCTGGTTCCTGGCCATCGGCCCGCTGGGCGCGGGCCTGGTGCTCGACGACCTGACCGAGGTCGCCCAGCAGCAGGCCTGAGCGGGGTGGGCCCGGCCCCCGGGCCCACCCCGCCGGCTCAGGCGAAGCCGACCACCGAGTGCGGGGTGTAGGGCTCCTCCAGCCGGGCGACCTCCTCCTCGGTCAGCCGCAGCTCGACCGCGGCGACGGCGTCGCGGAGGTGGTGCTCCTTGGTGACCCCGACGATCGGCGCGGTGACCACCGGCTTGCTCAGCACCCAGGCCAGCGCGACCTGCGCGCGGGGAACGCCGCGGGCCTCGGCGACCTCGGCGACCCGCTCGACGATCGCCCGGTCGGTGTCGTTGTAGAGCTTGCTGCCGAACTCGTCGGTCTCCGACCGGGTGGTCTGCTCGTCCCAGTCGCGGGTGAGCCGGCCGCGGGCCAGCGGGCTCCACGGGATGACCCCGATGCCCTCGTCGGCGCACAGCGGGAGCATCTCCCGCTCCTCCTCGCGGTTCAGCAGGTTGTAGTGGTCCTGCATGGAGACGAACCGGTGCCAGCCGTGCTCGCCGGCGCGGTGCAGCGCCTTGCTGAACTGCCAGGCCCACATGCTGGAGGCGCCCAGGTAGCGCACCTTGCCCGACCGCACGGCCGAGTCGAGCGCCTCCAGCGTCTCCTCGATCGGCGTCGCCGGGTCCCAGCGGTGGATCTGGTACAGGTCGATGTGGTCGGTGCCCAGCCGGCGCAGCGAGGCATCGAGCTCGCGGAGGATCGCCGTGCGGGACAGCCCGGCGCCGTTGGGGCCCGGCCGCATCCGGCCGTGCACCTTGGTGGCCAGGACGACGTCGTCCCGGTCGGCGAAGTCGCGGATCGCCCGGCCGGTGATCTCCTCGCTGGAGCCGGCCGAGTAGACGTTGGCGGTGTCGAAGAAGGTGATGCCGGCCTCGACCGCCTGCTTGATGAGCTCCCGGCTCTGCTCCTCGGGCAGGCTCCACGGATGACCGCCGCGGGTGGGGTCGCCGAAGCTCATCATCCCCAGGCAGATCCGGGAGACCTGCAGGCCGGTGGTGCCCAGACGCGTGTACTCCATGGCCCCGAGCCAACTCCCGGACCGCCCGGTCCGCGCGCCGAGCTCAGGGCAGCGCGGCGTGGCGCGCCTCGACCGCGGCGACCACCTCCGCGGGCAGCTCGCCGAACGGCTCCAGCTCCAGCGGCCGGTCCTTCGTCCGGCCGGTGCGCCAGACCCCGACGACCGTGCCGGCGTGCACCACGGTGGGGCGGAACATGCCGTTGCCGCCCGGGACGATCCGGTTCGCGTGCTCGGCCGGCACGGTGCAGCTGCGGTCGGCGTAGCCGAGCACCAGCTCGTCGAAGCCCGGCAGCAGCACCACCCCGTCGGCCTCGGCCCGGGCCGCCGCGAGCCGCTCGGGCGTGCTCGGGTCCATCAGGTGCTCGACCCCGTCGACGGTCAGCGACGCCAGCTGCGGCCGGGCGGTCGCCAGGCCGGCCTTGACGTCGGCCATCGTGCAGCCGGCCCAGCGCGCCAGGTCCTTGACGGTGGCCGGCCCGTGGCCGCGGAAGTACCGCAGCGCCAGCTCGCCCAGCGCCGCATCGCGCTCCAGCCGCCGTGGCGCGGGGACCCACTCGTCGAGCAGCACGAACTGCTGGTCGCCGTCGGCGGTCGGGCCGAGCACGAGCGTGCCGGTCTGGGACAGGTACCAGAGCAGGTGGTAGCCGCGCTGCCCGGTCGTGGGCACGCCGCCGGCCGCGAGCGCGGCGAGCAGGTCGGCCCGCGAGGAGCTGCGGCCCCCGTCGAGCGCGGCGACGGCGAGGACGCGCGCCTGCTCGGTCTCGGCGTCGGTGATGCCCAGGGACGCCCGGCGGGCGGCCGCCCCGGCCAGCGCCCGCGGACCGAGGAGATCGAGCAGCCAGGGCAGGTCCTCGGCGGCGGTGAGGTGCAGGGTGCCGCGCATCGGCCACGAGCGGACGACGCGGCCGGCGTCGAGTGCGGCGGTGACCGCGGCCCGGGTGCCGGGCGCCGAGCGCAGCGCCACCGAGAGCAGGGCACCGGGCAGGTCCTGGCCCTGCACGCAGGTCAGCTCCCGGACGGCGTCCGTCGGGGTCTGCGCGGCCTGGCCGATCAGCCGCTGGGCGGCCAGCCGCAGCAGCGCGAGCTCGGTGGTCACGGGCGCACCCTGGCAGGAGGCCCTGACAGGACGGGGGTCAGCGCCGCAGGTGCAGGTAGAGCATGTCCTCGGCGTCCGGATCGTCGCTGAGCGGCGCGAA
This sequence comes from Modestobacter sp. SYSU DS0875, assembly GCF_054050915.1. Taxonomy (NCBI): domain Bacteria; kingdom Bacillati; phylum Actinomycetota; class Actinomycetes; order Geodermatophilales; family Geodermatophilaceae; genus Modestobacter; species Modestobacter sp. SYSU DS0875. The sequence continues at coordinate 26,112 of NZ_JBJHAH010000042.1, forward strand.
GCCGGCGGCCCGGGCCACCGCGAGGCTGGCGGTGTGGTCCGGCTCGATGCCCAGCACGAACTGCTCGACGTCGGCCAGGTCCGCCGCCGCGGTGTAGGCCCGCAGCACCGCCCGGCCGTATCCGCGCCCCCAGCGGCCGGGGTCGACGACGTACGCCGCGCTCGCCGCCCGTCCCGGGTGCTCCTCGGTCACCCGTTCGGCCTCGGGGTCCCACGTCGTCCACCGGTCGTAGACGTCGCCGCCGACCTGGCCGACCGGGCTCCCGTCCTCGTCCACCGCCACACAGCTGTGTGCCCGGAGCACCCGCCGTCCGCGGAACTCCTCGTCCCGCGCCGCGGTGCGCAGGGCGAACTCCCGCTCCGGCCAGGTGCGGCCGCCCAGCCGGCGCTGCACCTCGGGGTGGTCGAACCACGGCAGCACCGCGGCCAGCAGCTCGGGCTCGAGGGGGACCAGGCGGATCGCGGGTGCGACGGGCACCCACCCACCCTGACGCACCGTCACGCCGACGTCATCCGGAGGCAACGGACCGGCCCTAGCGTCGCCGTCGACCCGAGCTGGAGAGGACGTGCGATGACGGTCGTGCCGCTGGTCGACCTGGCCCCCTGGTACCGCGGGGACGCCGCCGCCCGCCGGCAGGTGGCCACCGACGTCGACCGGGCGCTGTGCGAGGTCGGCTTCGTGCTGCTCACCGGCCACCCGGTCAGCTCCGCCCTCACCTACTGCCTGCGCGAGGAGGCGCGGTCGTTCTTCGCCCAGCCGCCGGCCGTCAAGGCCGCGCTCGCCTGCTTCCCGGGCGGGCGGGGCTGGGTGCCGCCGGGCCCACCCGCCGGTCCCGCTGCGCCGCCGGACCTCAAGGAGCAGTTCTGCTTCGGCCCCGAGCCCCCGCCGCCGGCCGAGCCCGGTGCCTGGCCGACGGACACCCCGAGCCTGCGCCCGGCGGCGACCGCCTTCGCCGCCCGTTGCGCCGCGCTCGCCGCGGAGCTGCTGCGGGTGCTGGCCCTGGCGCTCGACCTGGACGAGGACTTCTTCGTGGCCCGCTGCCCGGCGGACGCCTGGTCCGCCGACCTCACCTGGCACCCGGCCCGGGAGGCGGTCGGGTCGGTGGCGCCGGGGCAGCTGCGGGTGGGTGCGCACACCGACGACGGCGTCCTGGCCCTGACCGACCACCAGGCCGGGCTGGGTGGCCTGCAGGTCGCCACCCCGGAGGGCGAGTGGATCGACGCACCCTCCGTGCCGGGGGCGCTCACCGTCAACGCCGGTGACCTGCTGGCCCGCTGGACCGGCGACCGCTGGCGCTCGGCACCGCACCGGGTGCTGCCGCCCCCGGTCGAGGCCCCGGCCGAGGAGCTGCTCTCCCTCGCGCTGCGCCAGGACGCCGATCCGTTCGTCGTGGTCGAGCGGGTGCCGACCGCGGCGGCGGGGCCCACCCGCTACCCACCCGTGACCGCGGGGGAGTTCCTCCGCGACCGGAGAGGCTCCGTCCCCGTCGGCTGACGACGTACCGTGCCCTCATGATGGGGATGGGCAACCTCGATCCCGACGGGCGCCGTCGGCAGCGGCTGATCGCCGGGATCATCGTGGCGGCGATGCTGCTGGCTGCCGGTGCGGTGCTGTTCAGCGGCGTCTTCTGACGGGCGGGGACCGGACGCCGGCGCCTGGTCCACCACCGCGGGCACCCGGGGAGCCGAGCCGCGGGGTGCGCCAGCTGAGCCGCGCGGCGCAGCAGGCCGAGCACCTCGTCATCCGCCCGAGGCCCCGCGCAGCGGAGCCGGGTTCACAGCCCTGCCGGCCTCAGCCGCGTCCCCGGGACGCGGCACCGACCCGGTCGGCCACCGCCCGGCGGAGCAGGTCGACCACCTCGTCGTCGGTCACCTGCCCGAAGCGCCGGTAGGCGCCGCCCACCGCTCGGAACGCGTCCGGTGTCTCCACGCTGACCAGCTCGTCGACCGCAGTCCGCAGTCGGTCGGCCGCTCCCGGTGCGCAGACCGGGACGGCCAGCACCACGTGGGCCGCGCCGCACGCCCGCACCGCCGCGCACGCCGCCCGGGCGGTCGCGCCGGTGGCGATCCCGTCGTCGACCAGCACCGCGGTGCGCCCCGCGAGCGGCAGCCGGGGGCGGAGCCCCCGGACGCGCTGCACCCGCCGGGTCAGCTCCGCCTGCGCGCGGTCCAGCGCGGCCCGGAACTGCTCGGCCGTCACCCCGGCCCGCTCGACGACCCGCTCGTCCCGGACCACCGCGCCGCCCTCCGCGACGGCGCCCATCGCGACCTCGGCGGCGCCCGGCACCGGGATGCGGCGGACGACGACGAGGTCCAGCGGGGCGCGCAGCGCGGCAGCGACCTCGGCGGCCACGACCAGCCCGCCGCGCGGCAGGCCCAGGACGACGACGTCCTCGGCGGTCAGGTGGGTGAGCTGGGGAGCCAGCCGACGGCCGGCCTCGGTGCGGTCCCGGAAGGGCATGGTCCACCTCCGCAGGCGGGGAACCCGACACCGCGATCGTCCTCCGCGGCGGCGCCGCTGCCCACCCCTCGGCGCGCGGGACGTTGGGCCCTGGCGTGTCGGCCGTCGACCGGTCCACTGTGGAGCGGTACGCGCGTCGCCCGCCCCCGCGGCGGCGCAACCGACCACCCGCGGAGGACCGCCGGTGTCCGCTCCCACCCCGCCAACGCCCCCCACCCCACCCGCTGACGAGGCCGTCGGCCAGGCCGTCGACCGGCTGGTCCGTGAGTTCGCCGGCCGCCCGCCGGCGACCGTGACCGCCATCGTGCGCGGCGCCCGCACGGAGCTCAGCGGCGCGCCGGCCGGCGCGCTGCCCGAGCTGGTCGAACGGCTGGCCCGGCAGCGGCTGCAGGCCACCGGCTGAACAGGCTTGCCCGGCCGGGCACGATGGCCGGCGTGGGCTACGTCGACGTCACCGGGATCCGGCACACCCTCCCCGACGGGCGGGTGCTGCTCGACGACGTCTCCTTCCGGGTCGGCGAGGGCGCCTGCGCGGCGCTGGTCGGGGAGAACGGCGCCGGCAAGACCACGCTGCTGCGCATCATCAGCGGCGACCTGACCCCGGAGGCCGGCTCGGTCGCCCTGGTGGGCGGGCTCGGGATCATGCGCCAGTTCATCGGCTCGGTCCGCGACGACACGACCGTGCAGCGGTTCCTCGTCGACCTCGCGCCGCCCGCCGTCCGGCAGGCGTGGGACGCCGTCGAGGCCGCCGAGCTGCGGCTGATGGAGACCGACGACGAGCCGGCGCAGATGGCCTACGCGAACGCGTTGGCCCACTGGGGAGACGTCGGCGGCTATGACGTCGAGGTCACCTGGGACACCGTGACCGTCGCGGCGCTCGGCGTCCCGTACGAGCGGTGCAAGTACCGGGAGCTCACCAGTCTCTCCGGCGGTGAGCAGAAGCGGTTGGCGCTGGAGTGCCTGCTCCGCGGACCGGACCAGGTGCTGCTGCTCGACGAGCCGGACAACTACCTGGACGTGCCCGGCAAGCGGTGGCTGGAGGAGCGGCTGCGTGAGACGCGCAAGACGGTGCTGTTCGTCAGCCACGACCGCGAGCTGCTCTCCCGGGTCGCCGACCGGGTGGTCACCGTCGAGGGTGGGACGGCGTGGGTGCACGGCGGCGACTGGGCCGGCTACCCCGCGGCCCGCAGCGCCCGGCACGACCGGATGGCCGAGCTGCGCAAGCGCTGGGACGAGGAGCACGAGCGGCTGGTCGAGCTGGTGCGCACCCTGCAGCAGCAGGCGAAGAACTCCCCGGACATGGCCGCCCGGTACCACGCCATGCAGACCCGGCTGGCCAAGTACGAGGCCGCCGGCCCGCCGCCGGAGCGCCCGCCGGACCAGTCGGTGACGATGCGGCTGCGCGGGGGCCGCACCGGCGTGCGGGTGCTGGTCGCCGAACAACTGGAGCTCAGCGGGCTGATGCGCCCCTTCGACCTGGAGGTCGACTACGGCGACCGGGTCGCGGTGCTGGGGTCGAACGGGGCGGGCAAGTCGCACTTCCTGCGGCTGCTGGCCGGCCAGGACGTCGCGCACACCGGGCACTGGCGGCTCGGGGCGCGCGTGGTCCCCGGCTTCTTCGCCCAGACCCACGCCCACCCCGAGTGGCTGGACCGAACGCTGGTCGACCTGCTGTGGCACGGCGAGCCCGGCCGCCCGGGGGTCGACCGCGGCCGGGCGATGGCGACGCTGCGCCGGTACGGGCTCGCCGGGCAGGGCGACCAGCTGTTCCGGTCACTGTCCGGTGGGCAGCAGGCCCGGTTCCAGGTGCTGCTGCTGGAGCTGTCCGGCGCCACGCTGCTGCTGCTCGACGAGCCCACCGACAACCTCGACGTGCTGTCCGCCGAGTCGCTGGAGGCGGCGCTGGCCGCGTTCGACGGCACGGTCCTGGCGGTCACCCACGACCGCTGGTTCGCCCGCACCTTCGACCGGTTCGTCGTCTTCGGTGCCGACGGGCGGGTGTACGAGGCCGGTGAGCCGGTGTTCGACGAGGCCCGGGTCCAGCGCGCCCGCTGAACCCCTTGCCGGCCGGTTGCCCGGCGCGGGAACGTGTCGGCGTGGACCGCGCTGCCGGTCTCGTGCTCGTCCCGTCCGTCGTGGGTCTGGAGGTCGGCGAGGCGCGTCGCGTGGCGGGTGACGCCGGCGTGGCGCTGGCCCAGCCCGACCCGGACGGCCCGCCGCTGGGTGCGCTGACCTGGCCCGGCCGCGGGCAGCGCGCCTCCGGTCGAGTGAGCAGTCCCGGTCGTCCCGGACGGCGTGTCCGCCCGCGTCGGCGACCGGAACTGCTCACTCGGCGTCAGCCGACGGTGGGGTCAGAGGTCGACGTCGGGGTCGCCCGAGCCGCCGATCCGGTCCAGCTCCTGCAGCTCCACCGGCCCCAGCACGCGCATGCCCGCCCGCAGGTTCTCCTCCAGGTGCTGCAACGACTTGGTGCCCGGGATGAGCAGCAGGTTGGGGGAGCGGGCCAGCAGCCAGGCCAGCGCGACCTCCATCGGCGTGGCCTCCAGCCGCCGGGCCACCGTCTCCAGCGCAGCGGACTGGATCGGGCTGAACCCGCCCAGCGGGAAGAAGGGCACGTAGGCGACGCCCTCGCGGGCCAGCGCGTCGATCATCGGGTCGTCGGCGCGGTGCACCAGGTTGTAGTGGTTCTGCACGCAGACGACCGGGGCGATGCCCTGGGCCTCGGCGAACATCTGCGGGGTCACGTTGCTCACCCCGATGTGCTTGACCAGGCCCTCCTGCTGCAGCTCGGCGAGGGCCTCCATGGGCTCGGCGAGGGAGCGCTGCACCGGCTCGGCGAACCCGGGCATCCGCAGGTTCACCACGTCCATCGCCTCGACGCCGAGGTGGTCGAGGTTGTCGTGCACGGCCTGGCGCAGCTCGTCGCGGGACAGCGCCTCGGGCCACTCGCCCTCCGGCGTCCGGCGGGCGCCCACCTTGGTGACGATGGTGAGGTGCTCCGGGTAGGGGTGCAGCGCCTCGCGGATGATCTCGTTTGTGACGTGCGGGCCGTAGTAGTCGCTGGTGTCGATGTGGTCGACGCCGAGCTCGACGGCGCGGCGGAGGACGGCGACGGCGCCCTCCCGGTCGGCCGGTGGGCCCATGACGTGCGGGCCGGAGAGCTGCATGGCGCCGTAGCCGATGCGGTGCACCGTGCGGTCGCCGAGGGGGAACTGGCCGGACTTCTCCGCCGTGGGGGTGGTCATGTCCGCCGCCTACCCGGTGACCGCGTCGCTGAACGTCAGCGGTCCAGGACCGGCTCCTGCGCCGCCCCGGTCGCTCCGTCGGTGGCGGCGTCCGGGCCGGACCGGGCCGAACCCACGACGACCGCGACGAGGGCCATCACCGCTCCGGTCAGCGCGAGCCCGACGCCCACCCACATGGGTGCCGTGTAGCCCAGTCCAGCCGAGAGCGCGGCGGCCCCGAACGCGGCCCCCAGCGCGTTGGCCACGTTGAACGCCGCCTGGTTGGCGGCGGAGACCAGGCTGCCACCGGGCACCCGGGCCACCTCGATCACCCGGTTCTGCAGGACCGGGCCCAGGGAGAAGGTGGCGGTTCCGAACAACACGACCAGCACGATCGCGGCCACCGGGAAGCGGGCCAGCAACGCGAAGGCCACCAGCAGGGCGGCGGCCGAGGCGAGCACCCCGGTGACGAACGCCATGCCCCAGCGGTCGCCGAGCCGGCCGCCGATCAGGGTGCCGACGGTGGCGCCGATCCCGAAGACGGCGAGCACGGGGGTCACCCAGCTCTCCGGCAGACCGGCCAGCTCGGTGAGGATCGGGCTGATGTAGCTGTAGACGGCGAACATGGCGGCGCAACCGATCGTGGTGACCCCCAGCACCAGCCACACCGCGGGACGACGGAACGCGACCAGCTCGCTGCGCAGGTCCGCTCGCTCCCCGGAGACCGGCGGCAGCCAGGCGAGCAGCCCGGCGATGGTGACCAGGCCGAGCCCGGCGACCACCCCGAAGACCAGCCGCCAGCTCAGCTGCTGCGCGAGGAGTGTCCCCAGCGGGACGCCGACGACGTTGGCGAGTGTGAGGCCGACGATCATCAGCGAGATGGCCTGGGAGGCACGGTTCGCGGGCACCAGTCGCCGTGCGGCCACCGCGCCGACCCCGAAGAACGAGCCGTGCGCCAGCGCGGTGAAGACCCGGGCCGCCACGAGGGTCGGGTAGTCGGGTGCGAGCGCGGAGAGGGCATTGCCCACGGTGAACAGGACCATCAGGCCCAGCAGGGTCTGCCGCGGGCTGAAACGGACCCCCAGCGCGGTGAGCGTGGGGGCGCCGATCACCACGCCGATGGCGTAGGCGGAGATCAGCAGCCCGACGGCGGACACCGAGACGTCGAGCCCCTCGGCGACCTGCGGGAGCATCCCCATCACCACGAACTCGGTGGTGCCGATGCCGAAGGCGCCGATGGCGAGCGCGAGCAGGGCGCGGGGCACGGGTGGGCTCCTCGGGGGCGGTGCTGAGGGGGAGGGGAGGGACGGCGGCGTCCTCCTGGCACCCAACGGCATCGGCGGCCGGATCCCGCCCCTGCGTCCCCATGAGGCTCGTCACGTCGCCCCGCACGGGCAGCGGGGGGGGGGGGGGGGGGGGGGGGGGGGCCGCGGCGGGGGGGGGGGGGGGGGGGGGGGGGGGGGGGGGGGTCGGTCTAGCCCCCGCCCCGTGTTGGTGGGG
>NZ_JBJHAH010000043.1:0-32808 GCF_054050915.1 Modestobacter sp. SYSU DS0875
TCGAGGAGCCGTCGCTGCCGGCGAAGTGGTTGTACCGGCCCACGCCGTCCGGGGTGGACCGCGTCCCGGTCACCGGGTAGCCCAGCGGCCCCCGCTCCCAGGCCAGCTCCGCCCAGCGAGCACGGATCGCGCCGCGGACCTCGTGCGCACCGGTGTCGGGGGTCCAGTAGATCGAGGAGCCGTCGCTGCCGGCGAAGTGGTTGTACCGGCCCACGCCGTCCGGGGTGGACCGCGTCCCGGTCACCGGGTAGCCCAGCGGCCCCCGCTCCCAGGCCAGCTCCGCCCAGCGAGCACGGATGGCGCCGTAGATCTCGTGCGTCCCGGTGGGGGTTCCGTAGATCGAGGCGCCGCCGCTGCCGTTGAAGTGGTTGTAGCGGCCGATGCCGTCGGGCGTGGGGAGCTCGCCGGTCACCGGGTGGCCCAGCGGCCCACGCTCCCACTCCAGGCTCGCCCAGTGCCTGCGGATGTCGCCGTAGATCTCGTGCGCTCCGGTGTCGGGGGTCCAGTAGATCGAGGCGCCGCCGCGGCCGGCGTAGTGCTGGTACCGGCCGACCTGGTCCGGAGTCGACTGCTCCCAGGTCACCGGTGGACCGAGGAGGCCGCCGGCCTGGCCCAGCGATCGGTAGGCCTGCTCGACCGGCGACCAGTTCACCGGCACGCCCTGGTTGCGCCCGGCCCGCTCACGTTCGGCGATGAGGGGCCAGACGTTGGCCAGGCAGCCCTGCAGTGAGATGGACTGCTGCTGCATCACCGGGGCCAGCTGACCGCCGCCCGCGCAGTCCGGGTGCCCCAGGCCGAGCCAGTGCCCGACCTCGTGCAGGATCACGTACTGCTGGTACAGCGGGAGCCCGAGCGTCCAGGAGCTCGTGCCCAGGCGCCACCGCTCGTCGTTGATGTAGACGGTCCGGCCCACCCGGCAGCTCCACGTGCTGCTGCAGCCGGGAGCGGCGTTCCCGACCACGGCGGGGGACGCGAGGACGAGGTCGAAGTCGGCGCCGGAGGGCACCTGCTGGAAGGCGAGCGTGCCGCCGAGGCTCCAGCCGCGGTCGTCCGCGAGCGTGTCGGCCGCGACGGCGCTGAAGTGCCCGAGATCGCCGGAGACCGCGCCGCGGGTGGACACCGTGTAGGTGATCGTCCGATCTGCGGCCTGGGCGGTGCCTGCGCCCGGGACGAGCACCGTCGCGATCGCGATCAGTGCGGCCAGGACGGTCGTCGCGTACCGGTTCATCTGCCCTCACCCCTCGCTCGCACGGTAGCGAGTCGACCGGGCGGTCCGCGAGCCCCCGGGTTCCGCGCACGCCGATGCGACTGGCCCACCCGTACCTCCGTTGTGCGCTGGTCGTCGGTTCGCCGGCGGGGGACCGACAACGGGTGCACAACGGCGGGCCAGGTCAGCCGTTCACGTAGCGGTCGCGCTCGACGACGAACTGGCCGGTGGCGGTGTTGGCGTCGATGGACTCCGGCAGCAGCGGCACCCGCACGGTCACCGTCACGCACACGCTGAACTCCTCGCCGGGCAACCGTGCGACCGGCGCCGACGCACGGGTCAGGCCTGGCCGGCAAGCTGGACGACGGCCGCGACCAGCTGGTCGCCGTCCAGCAGCACCCGGTCGTTGTGGTCGGCGCCGGGCACCTCGACCAGGTCGCGCAGGTGGGCAGCCGCCTCGGCCACCGCGCGGCTCTGCTCGGGCGGCACCACGGTGTCCGCGCTGCCCAGCACGACCGTGGTGGGGACGTCGACCCGAGCAACCTGCTCCGCCACCGGGTACTGGTCCCACAGCAGCTGCCGCACGGGCAGAAACGGGTAGTGGACGGCGGCGGCCGAGGCCAGATCGACGAACGGAGACCGCAGCAGCAGCCCGGCGGGCGGGTGCTCGATGGCCAGTTCGGTGACCACCGCGGCGCCGAGGCTCTCGCCGAAGTACACGACCCGGTCCGGCGGCACCCCGGCCTCCTCGACCAGGAACGACCGGGCGGCCCGGACGTCGCGGGCCAGCCCGTCCTCGCTCGGACTGCCGTCGTTGCCGGCGTAGCCCCGGTAGTCGAACAGCAGGACGGCGAGCCCCTCGTCGCCGAGGGCGGCCGCGAGCGGCGCACGCAGGCCACGGTGCCCGCCGTTGCCGTTGGCCACGAGCACCGCAGGGGCGTCCGGGTCGGCGGCGGGCAGGTACCAGGCGGCGAGCTCGAGCCCGTCGGACGTCTGCAGGACGACGTCCCGGGCGCCGGGCAGCTCGGTGGCGACGGGACCGGGCACGCCACCGGGCAGGTGGACCAGCCGCCGCTGGAACCCCCAGGCCAGCGCGAGCAGCAGCAGGGGCACGGCGAGGAGGACCCCCGCGGTGACCAGGACCGGGTGCCGCACCGCCCCAGCCTAGGGACGGGCGCCCCGGGTGGCCCGGTGCCGGCGGACGTGATGGGACGTCGCAGGATCACCGCCGCACAGCAGTTGGATCGTCATGTCGCTGCGTCAGGCTGGGGGCACGGCCGCGCCGTGACCGACCCCTGGCCACCAGGACCAACGCCGTCGCCCGGCCGGTGGTCGACGGCCTGGACCAGTCGGTTCGCGGCGTGCTGGTCTCCGCCGTCGCCGACCAGGACTGGCACGCCTTCTCCCGCACCGACCGCTGCCCGGAGCCCGCATCGCCGGCTGACCCGACGCCGCTGGCTGCACCCGGCGACCGCCTCCCAGGTGCGGAGCTCGGACCGGTGGACCGGCTGCACGCATGTCCAAGCGACCAGGCACCACCGTCCCTAGCGTCTGGGCATGACGAACAGCTCAACGACTGTGAAGGTCGCGGCGGTGCACGCCGCGGCTCCGTTCCTGGACCTCGAGGCCGGCGTGCAGCGTGCCTGCGAGTTCATCCGCGAGGCCGGCCGCGCGGGCGCGAAGCTGGTGGCCTTCCCCGAGACGTTCCTTCCTGGTTACCCCTACTGGATCTGGTCGCACACCACGAAGTACGCCGCACCGTTCTTCGCCGAGCTGTACGCCAACGCTGTCGAGCTGCCGAGCGAGGCGTCCCGGGCCCTCGGCGAAGCGGCCCGCGAGGCCGGCACCTGGGTGGTCATGGGGTTGAACGAGAAGGACGGCGGCACGCTCTACAACACCCAGGCCTACTTCTCCCCCTCCGGTGAGCTGGTCGCGCGCCACCGCAAGCTGCACCCGACCAATGCCGAGCGGACCGTCTGGGGCCGCGGGGACGGCCGCGACGTGTTCGTCGTCGACGCCGGCTTCGCGCGGGTCGGCGGGCTGATCTGCTTCGAGCACAGCATGGACCTCAACAGGTATGCACTGGCCACCCTCGGCGAGCAGATCCACGTCGCGGCATGGCCGGCGATCAACGCAACGCACGCCGACCCGAACGCCGGCAACTTCGACCACTACGCGACCACCCTGGCCGCCGCGCACGCGATCTGCGCCCAGACCTACGTGATCGTGGTGCAGGGCCGGATCAGCGAGGAGATCGTCGAGCGTCTCGGCGTCCCGGAGGGCCCCGACGCCCCCACCGTGGGCGGCGGGCTCACCGGGTTCATGGGGCCGGACGGGCGCTGGCTGGCCGAGCCGCACCGGGACGACGAGGCGATCGTCTACGCGGAGCTGGACCTGGGCGTGATCGCCTTCGCCAAGTTCTTCGCCGACGGCGCCGGCCACTACGCCCGCCCGGACGTCTTCAGCTTCGGCGTCGACCGCACGCCCCAGGAGCCGCTGACCACCCAGCGGGTCTCGGCGATCGAGACGGTGCTGAGCCCTGAGGACCGGCCACTCGCCGACCCCGAGGCGCTCACCGCCGCCGCCGTGCTCAGCACGGTCCCCCGGGGCTGAGCAACCCACCGACCCCCTGCGGCCCGGGTGGTCCCCCGTCCCCCGGGCCGCAGGGCCCACCCCGCAGGTCACCGCCCAGCCCGACCGCTCCCCTGGCTCAGCCGGTACCGGCGCGGCGAGAGCCCGTACGCCTGCCGGAACACTCGGCTGAAGTGCGCCGGGTCGGCGAACCCGCACGCGAGAGCCACCTCCGCGACCGGCACCTCGTCGGCCGTCGCAGCAACCAGCAGCTCGCGGGCACGCTCCAGCCGGACGGTGCGGACGTACTCGGCCACCGGCCCGGTCTCCGCGGCGAAGAGCTCGTAGAGGTAGCGCCGGGAGACACCGAGGACCGCGGCCACGTGGCCGGGCGCGAGCTCCGGATCGGCGATCCGCCGGCCGATGAGCTCCTTCGCCGCGGTGAGCAGGGCTGCGCGGTCCCGATGCGCCGGCAGCCGGACCGGTGGCGCCGACCGGACCAGCCGCTCGAGCGCGTCGAGCAGCGGCTCGAGTCCGCCGTCCGCCCGCTTGCCGGTGGCGGCGTGGACCAACCCGCGGGCGACCGCCCCGGCCGCCTCGCCGGGCAGGGCGGTTCCGGCGACGGCGGCCACCCGATCCCGGCTGAGGCCGAGCGCGTCCCGTGGGATGCGGGCGACCAGCAGGCCGAACCGGACGTCGCCACTGACGCTGTAGGGCTCAGAGGTGTCGTAGACGGTCATGTCTCCCGGCCCCAGCGCGACCCGTCGCCCGTGCTGGCTGACCACCGACCGCCCGTGCAGCCCGACGGCCACCTTGTAGTGGTCGGCGCCTGGGCCATCGGCCAGCCCTCCGTCGCGGACCGCCGCGTGCGGGGTCGCCGACATCCGGCAGATGCTGACCTGGTCGATCTCCCGGGCGGAGATGACGCCGAGGATCGAACTGCCGGCCGCGGAGATGCGCATCGGCACCAGGAAGCGGGCGGTCGCCTGCTCCCACAGCCGGATCCGGACCGCGGGCGCGACGCGTTGCGCGTCGAACGCGGCTCTCTTCCCCGTCCCGCTCACCCAGCTGACCTCCCGCCCAACTGACGGCACGTGCTCGACCGCCGTCCGACTCGGACGCTAGCCGCGCAGTGTTGCCGTGCAGTTGCCGTACACCGGCCGATCTCGGGCAGGAACTCGCCGACCGGTGCGGCGCACGGCGCCCGCGCCCCCCCTGCCCGGTCAGCCGTCGACGTAGCGGTCGCGCTCGACGACGAACTGGCCGGTGGCGGTGTTGGCGTCGACGAACTCCGGCAGCAGCGGCACCCGGACGGTCACCGTCACGCACACGCTGAACTCCTCCCCCCGCACCAGCGACGGCGTGTACCCACCCGCCGCCGCGCAGCCTTCGCCGGGCGGGGCGTAGGCCAGCACCACGTCGGTCGCCGCCACCGACTGGTCGGCCACCGCCACCGCGACCGCGGCCTCCGCGCGCGCCTGCCCGCTCGCCAGGTCCGGCGCCGTCGCCAGCGCCCGCCCGGCCTCCCGCGCCGCCGCGTTCGCCGCGAACACCCCGCGCTGCACCGCCGAGAACCCCGCGATCACGTAGACCAGCGGCAGGAACACCACCAACGCCACGAACACGAACTCCACGATCGCCGACCCGCGCTCACCGTCCCCACCCTGACCCAGGCGGGCCCGCAGCCACCTCACCGGGCCTCCTCCACCGCACGCCCGGTCACCGACAACGGCAGCAGGTCACCCAGCCCACCGATCAGCGAGGGCACCGCGCCGGTGCAGCGCACCACCACCAGCGTCAGCCCCGTCTCGTCGGTCTCCTCCACCGACGAGCACGCCAGCCCGGACGCCGTCCCCTCCGAGGTGGCCCGCGCGATCACCTCCACCGCCCGCCCCGCACCCACCTCGGCCGGCACGTCCGCGTTCGCCGCGTACCGGGCACCCTCGGCCGCGCTCGCCACCACCACGTTGCGGAGGTGCACGTAGACCGCCACCTGCAGCACCGCCAGCAGCAGCGCCAGGATCAGCACCCCGACCAGCACGAAGTCGACGACCGCGCTCCCCCGCTCGCCGTCGTCGGAGTCGCAGGAGCTGGGCCGGCTACTGAACGGCCGTGACCGAGGACAGCGCATTGCTCACCGCGGTCACGATCGCCTCCCGGAACGGGATCAGGATCGCCAGCACCAACGCCGCGGTCATCACCGTGATCATCACCCAGCCGGGGACGTCGCCCCGCTCGGGCTCCCCGTCGTCCAGCCGTGCCACCAGAGCGGCGAGTGTGGCGGTCAGGTACGCGTAGGCGCGCATCCGTCGTCCTTCCTCTCGGTCACCGGCGTCACTGCGCCAGCGAGACGATGCTGATCAGGCCCGGGTACAGGGCGAACAGGACGGTGACCGGAAGCACCAGGAAGACGACCGGCACCATCATGGCGATCTCCTTGCGGCCACCGGCCTCCAGCAGCCGGCGCTTGCCGGCCTCCCGGACGTCGGCGGCCTGGGCGCGCAGCACCTCGGCCAGCGGGGTGCCGCGCTCGATGGCGACGACGACGCCGTCGACGAACCGGGCCAGCGCCTCCAGCGACGTGCGGTCGGCGAGCTCCTGCAGCGCTTCGACCAGCGGCGTCCCCGCCCGGGCCCGGCCCAGCGCGGCGCCCAGCTCGCGAGCCAGCTCCCCTCCGGAGAGCCGGGTGACCCGGGCGATCGCCGCGACCGGGCTCTCCCCCGCCGTCACCGCCAGCGCCAGCAGCTCGGCCACCACCGGGAACTCGGCCAGCAGCAGCTCCTCGCGGCGCTGCACCTGCTGGGTCAGCCACCAGTCGCGGCCCAGCACGCCACCGACCAGCCCGGCCACGCACAGCAGCACCGCCGACAGCACGTTGACCGATCCGGTCAGCGCCGCGCCGACCAGGGTCAGCAGCGCGCCGCCGAGCAGGCCGAGGCCGCCCCAGACGACCTGCTCGACCCGGAAGTCCTCCACCGTGGTCTCCGCACCCAGCGCGTCGAGCCGCCGGCGGACGGCGACCCGGCCACCGAGCAGCCGGTCGACGTGCCGGGCGCCGTCGGCGAGCACCGGGGCGAACACCCGCCGGGCCGCGGTGAGCATGCCGGGCTGGGTCGCGGTGCCCAGCAGCCGCGACGGCGCAGGGGTGTCGTGCACGTAGGGGGCGAGCCGATCGACCAGCCGCACCTGCCGGAACGGCGGGGAGAACGAGACCGCGAGCAGCACGCCGCAGGCCAGGGTCAGCCCCAGCAGCATGCCCAGCAGACCCGCGCTCATTGCAGCACCCGGACGTCCTCGGGCAGCCGCCCGATCCGCTTCATCAGCCGGTACGCCACGACGCAGACCGCGCCGCCGGCCAGCAGCAGCACCAGGCCGGTCGGGGTGTCGTAGGCGGTCAGCGTCTGCTGCTGGGTGGCGAGCAGCAGCAGCACGGCCCAGGGCGCGGCCACCGCCAGCCGCGCAGCCTGGACCACCCAGCCCTGCCGGGTCTCCAGCTCGGCGCGGGCGCGGGCGTCCTCGCGCAGGAAGGAAGCGAGCGTGCGCAGCACCCGGCCCAGATCGCTCCCGCCCACCTCGCGGGCCACCCGCAGGGTCTCCACGATCCGGTCGCCGACCGGGTCGGCGAGGTCGTCCTTGAGCCGGTCGAGCGCGTCGTTGAACCGCCCGGACGACCGGTGGTCGGCGGCGAACCGGGCGAAGGCGGGCCGCAGCACCTCCGGCCCGCGCACGGCGAGCGCACCCAGCGCCTCGGGCAGCGACAGCCCCGCCCGCACCGCCGAGGCCAGGTTGTCGACCACCTCGGGCCACACCTCGCGCAGGTCGGCGCGGCGCTTGGCGGCCAGCCGACGCACCAGCAGGTGCGGGACGGCGGCGCCGAAGACACCGAAGACCGCGCTGATGCTCACCGTCGCCGTGGTCAGCAGCACCAGCACCGCCGTCACCAGGCCGAGCCCGACCTGCAGCGCCACCAGCTGCGCGCCGTTGATGCCGGTGAGCCCGGCGGCGGCCAGCAGCTGCTGCCGCCGTCCCGGGGCCCGACGATCCGGACGACGCTGCGGCGCCCGCGGACCCGAACGCCAGATCAGCAGCAGGCCGACGCCGAGCGCCAGCCCGATCAGCCCACCGGGGACGGTCACGCCTCCCCCAGCAGCGCGGCGAGGTCGAACCCGGCGGCGGCGAAGCGCTCCGCGTGCGGCGGGTAGCCGTCGGCGCGCACCAGCCGGCCGTCGCGAGAGGTGAAGACGTCGGCGGTCTCGACCACGCTGCCCTCGGCCCGGCCCGGCAGCGCCACGATCTCCCGCACCCGCCGCTGGCCGGACGGGTCGGTGCCGACGTGCACCACCAGGTCGACGCTGGAGGCGACGGTCGGGACCACGAACGCGTGGCCGATGTTCTCCCCGGCCAGCAGGGGCAGCGTGCACATCTTGACCACGGCCTCGCGGGCGCTGTTGGCGTGCAGCGTGCACATGCCGGGCAGCCCGGAGTTCAGCGCGATCAGCAGGTCCAGGCACTCCTCCTGGCGCACCTCACCGACCACCAGCCGGGAGGGGCGCATCCGCAGCGCCTCCTTCACCAGCCGGCGCAGCGGGATCTCCCCGGCGCCCTCGAGGTTGGCCTGCCGGGTCTGCATCGCCACCACGTCGGGCAACGGGATGCGCAGCTCGAACACCTCTTCGCAGGTGACCACCCGCTCCCGCGCCGGGATCGCCGCGCACAGGCAGTTCAGCAGCGTCGTCTTCCCCGCCTGCGTGCCACCGGCGACGAGGATGTTCAGCCCGGCCGCGACCGCCGCCTCCAGGAACCGGGCCGCCTGGGCGGTGATCGTGCCGAGCGCGACCAGCTCGTCGAGGCTGTGCGCCTGCAGCACGAACTTCCGGATGTTCACCGCCATGTGCCGGCGCGTGACGTCGGGGATCACCACGTGCAGCCGCGACCCGTCGGGCAGCATCGCGTCGACGAACGGCGTCGACATGTCGATCCGCCGACCCGAGGTGCGCAGCATCCGCTCGACCAGGTCGGCCAGCTCCCCGGCGCGCAGCACCGTCGTGGTCAGCTCCGACCGCCCGCGCCGGGCGACGAACACCCGCCCGGGCTCGTTGACCCAGATCTATAGGGCTTGCTCTGTGACCTGCTGCGTTGAGCGAGGCACCGAGGCTGATCTGCGGTTTTGTTGTTGATAGCTGACGGCTGGTGTTGGCGTCCGATGGACGTCTTGCGGACTATGCGCGGACTTGGGGCATGCGCGCTGCATGCTCCAGCTTGCCTTCCAGCATCACTCCGGGCACACTTGTCGGCATGAGCCCAGAGGAGAAGGTGAAGGAGAACCGGCTACGCCGTGTTGCGGCGCGGCGCGGCCTCAAGCTCACCCGATCCCGACGCCGCGATCCACGAGCACTGGATTACGGCCGCTACTGGCTCACCGAGGTGCGCAGCAACGCGCCGGCGTCTCCGGAGAGCGGGCTCACGCTCGACCAGGTCGAGGAGTACCTGACCTGAAGCAGACGGCCCCGACCGGTGCGCCAACACCGGACGGGGCCTTGATCCCCACCCTGACCAGGAGGACGAGGACCCAATGATCACTATGCAGCAGCACGCTCCGTGGTGTGACCACCGGGCACACGAGATGTTCCTGCTCGAGAGCGGCGGCGTCGCCGTTGGATGCCTCAGCGAACCCATCGAGGCGAACAACTCGGACGGCGCCGGCGGATGGCTGACGAACAATGACTCCGACGACGGCAGCACTCGCATCGCACTTGACTGGAAACCTCGAGACTGGCGCTCTCTGACGCCTGCCGAGGCGGCCGACTTGCTCGGCTTCCTGGCCAAGGCACTTGCTCAGTACAGCTGCCGCCAGTAGGGCTAGCTCCCGCGCCACCCATGACTGAGCCTCCGCCATGTCCATGCACGGCGGAGGCTCAGTCGCCTCACCACGTCGGTCTTGGTAGGCATGGCACGTGACAGAGGAGCACGGTGTCGCCATGCCGGATCGGTTGCTGACTGTGCAAGAAGCCGCCGAGGTTCTGGGCATGAGCGGGTCAACCCTGTATCGGCTGATCAATCAGCAGCGAGTCCCCTACCGGATCATGCCAACCGGCCGGATTCGGTTGGCGCCGGCCGACATCAGCCAGATCCTGGAACACGCTCACCGACCGCCGATTCCAAGCCACCTCAGGGCGGGGCGTCGGCGGTCTCCGTGATTCGCAACAAGATCCGGCGATTGAGCTCCCGCCGTCACTGACGGCGGGGGACTTTTACGTGTCGATAGGCATGGCTCGTGACTGATGAGCACGGCGTTGCCATGCCGGACCGACGGCTCTTGCGACGCTAGTTGTGCGGGGACCAGCGCCGACAGGATCAGCGCTGAAAGGGGTCGCTGAGGCCAATTCCATCCAGATACTCAGCGTCCGTTGCCTCGGTCCGCCCGTAGTAGTACATCAGCCGGTAGCGCAGGTGCCGACGCGACTCAACGGTCATGCGCCCGACGCGCAGTGCCCGGACCCGGTCAACCTGAGTGGCATCAGTGATGATCGTCTGGCGCGTAAGATCGACCACGAACATATTGTCCGAACGCTTGACCACCAGAGCCGGGTGATCATCAAGAGCGTGCCAGTAACCGTGATACGGCTGTCCGGCCTCAGGGGGCCACGTAGAACGCAGCGCCTGGTACGCCTGGCGGTCAGGGCCCGGCTGGCGAATCTCGCGCACGACCGCCACCTGGACGAAGTTCTGCTGCTCGATAGTGCAGTCCTGGCTGACGACAACACCGAACCGCCACTTCAGCCCTACGGCGACTTGCGCGGGCTTGCCTCCAGAGAGCAGGTCTTGCGGCCACGTCGGCAGGGGAACGTCGCGAACAAGGTCCCCCTGCCGAAGGTCGGTCTCTGAGTCGCTACTGAGCCACACCCGTCCGGAATCTAGTCGTCGTCGTCGACGAGCAGGTCAGAGTCATCGTCCAGGTACTCCGGGATGCGTGCTTCGCCAACACTCAGCATGGCGCTGGCGTCGGATCCGCTGAGGAGGTCGATGGCTCGGTATCGAGTAACTACTTCCCTGACCAGGCCGTAGCCAGCCGCTGCGTTCGACGACTTCTGAGCGATGAGGGCAGCGAACAGCGCCTCAACGGCGCTCTCGCGCTCTGCCTCAGGCGCGACGGCGTAGTAGTCGGGACGTGCGTCGGCGCTGGCGGCCGTCGGCCGAGCCATCAGTGTGGCTGTACTCATGCGTGCTCCCCTGCCTGCGTTGCTACAAGTCGATCGTAGATGGTGCCCACAAGTTCAGCCGACCTCGACAGCAGAGCCTGCTGCAAGGCCCACAGCCACTCGAGAGGGTGATCGGCGCTAGAAGCAGGAACCTTGACCGCCCAGGCTAGGTCCACGAAGAGCCCAACCTCGGGGAACGTGCGGTCCGCGTTGACCTCCAAGCCCATCTCTCGGTCGATCGTCCGCGTGATCGACCGGCCGATGAGTCTCGACAGCCGCAGCGGCGCCTCCTCGTCCGGTAGCACGCCGAACTCCATCTTGTACTCACCAAGTGGCTCGACCACGCCGTCGATGAGTGCCGCGAAGTCGACCATCTCCAGCAGGTCAGCCAGCTCGCCATGGACTGCCCTAGCCGCGACTGCGCAAGCTTCCTGCACTGTTGCGTAGCCCTCGAGTGCCACCAAGTACTGGAACGACCACTGCACGTCCGTCACAGCGGGCTTCGCCGCCTGCAGAACGAGGCTAAGCACCTCGTCTGCAGGGTCACCCTGCTGCAGGTCCCCTAGCGCATCCTCGAAGTTGAGGTGATCAACGCCCACCTCAAGAGCCCGGGCCCGGGACGTGCGAACGATGAAGGAGTCACTGCCAACCGCGAACTGCCGCACGGCCTTGGCGTCCCGCAGCGACTTGAGAAGGCTGAAGCGCTGCTCCAAGAAGTCAACGCTTGGGGCCCACTGCAGCATCAGCCCTTGAGACCACGGCTTGAGGTCGCTCATCGTCGTGTCAACGTACCGGACGAGGGCTGTGTGCCGAGCCTGCAGACGCACCGAGGGACGCGTGAGACCGACCTCCGCCGGGGAGCGGAGGACAGTACAAACGCCTCGGTTCGCACTTGCGTGGCTCGGTCGGGGCGCGACGCCGCCGCACAGGCGCAGTCAGGCAGCAGCCGCTGTAGCAGGTGGGTCCGGAACGTCACCGTCGGAGCGTAGAGGCAGGACGGCGGCGCCACCCCGGCGGTGACACCCGAGAGGTTGACCGGTCAGTGCTCAAGGTGACCGTCGCCGGAGGCATGGTGGAGCTGGCGACCTTCGGCCAGTTCACGAACGAGGACAACCGGATCACCCGCTCCTTACCAGCGCTGACACATCCGAGCTAGCTGAGACTCGCCTGTGACCCAACAAGCCACCACAGCGGTTACCGTGCGACGTCGTTCTGATACCACGGGGGTCCCAACCATGAGCACCACCATTCGTCGCCGCGTCGCTGGCTCCGTCTTCGCCGGGATCCTCACGATCACGCTGGCCGGGTGCGGCAACTCCATCGAGGACGAGCCGGATGCTTCGGCTCCGACCCTTCCCGATGTGCAGAGCGAGGTTGAGGCCAACGCTTCCGCTGACGCCCAGGCCGAGGAGGAAGCTGCCGCGGCTTCATCGACGGGGCCGGAGACGAACGCCCGCGGCAATATCGTGAAGGAGCTCGGCGAGGAAGGCCGTCTGGTGTCCGAGGATGATGGCGAGACTCTCTACAGCTTCGCGATCGACTCGATCACCCCAGACGTGCCCTGCACCGAGGAGTATGGGTCCTATGACCCGGAGAACGGGCACCTGACGGCGGTGCAGATGAGGGTTTCGACGGGTGCTTTCACCCCCGAAGACTTCTCGTACTTGAGCGTCGGCTCGTCGGACTTCTCGTTCATCGGCTCGGACGGGTTGACGTTCACCAACGTGGACACGGTCGCCACCTACGGGTGCCTGAGTGAGAGTGTCAAGTTTCCGTCCGGGGAGCTGAACCCGGGGTCGCAGTACGCGGGGGCGGTTCTGCTGGATCTTCCGGAGGCATCCGGCACGCTGATCTACCAGCCCAGCTCGATGATGGGTCCTGGCGGCTGGGAGATCAGCTACTGACTGAGGGCCTCCGCCGGCCACGGGGGTAACCGGCGGAGGCAGCGGCGACAGTACATTCGGAACCCGGCGGTTTCGCTAGGTGCCCCTCGTCGCAACTCGGGAAGCTGACGTGATGGCCGCTTGAACGTGCAGGAACCGGCCTGGTCGGAGCATGCTCCCAGCCGTCCTGCGCGAGTCGGTTGAACTCCCGCTCCATCACCTCTGTGCGGTCGGGATCTTCATGCTCGGCTCGAGCGCCTTGTGCTCCCAGGCGGTCATGAACCCGAGCTTTCGGAGCCGACGTCCCCATCGTCCGCCCAAGCGTCGTGTGGCACCGACGACCGCACGTCGTACAAGCTGCGCCCATGAAGTGGATCACGGGGGCCGCCTGCCTACTGCTGACGTTGGTCGCGTGTGGGTCGGACGTCGACCAAACGCAGCTGGAAGCCGGCGGGGAAGCCTTGGATGGCACGCAGCAGTACGACGACATCGCGGGTCTAGTTGATGACCTCTCGGAGCGAGGGATCGACTGCGCGGACCTCGAGTTGCGTCAGTCGTTCGGCATCGCGGAGTCCGCCGACTGCTACCTAGACGGCAAGCAGTACATCCTGGAAGTCTTCGGATCTCCCGATGGTCGAGACAAGCAAGTTGAGGCGCGAGAGCGGGTTCAGGCGAACCTCGACGGCCAGAGCTGCAACGTGCTCGGACGCGGAGCAGGAGCTTGGGCAGTGAACGCCAGCAAGAACGTCACCGTGTGCGAGGACATCGCCGAAGCGCTCGGCGGTCAGGCGCGAATCGTTGGCACCTAGCCCCCTACGGCGAGCCGATCGCACAGCTCAGACCATTCCTTGCACGCCTCGGCAGGGATGAGGGCGAGGGTGACGTCTATCGACTTAGGCTCAGTCACGGAACGAACTACGTCACACTTGCAATACCGATACTGTTCGCCATGCCGCCCAATCGATCAAAGCAGACCGTGACGATGCAGAAGTTCCGCAAGTAGTTTCGGCAACCGGGAATTATGCGGGAGATGGGTTGGGACCTCGGTCTCCCGATACCTGAGCTCGAGGTCCGTCAGCTTGGGAAAATAGTCGTCGTACTTAGAGCTAGGAGGACTAATCCTGCGGGAGCCGTAGGTCTCTGCTAGCGATAATCCCTTCGCGGGACTGTACCCCCCGAACACTCCGCGACTGACAGCCCGCAGGTCTCCGTTCTCCCTGAGGAAAACCCATTCCCGCTCGACTGATCCTTCGTCGTTCTGAGCTCTCTCCTGGACTAACCAAGCCCTACCGAAGTCGAACTCGGCAGAATAGCTCAAATCTTTGCTCAGAAAGAGGTAGGTTCGGTTGCGCCTGAAAGTATTCTTCCAGTGGACTGCGAGACTGCAGTCCTGTGGGATTCCGGCGGACCGCAGTCTCCTGGCAGCCGCGATGCTGGCCTGTTGCGCCGCAAGTGTCTCGCGGTCGCGCTTTTCAATCCAAGCCCGATTCTGCTCGCGCAACGCCGCTTGCCGCGCCTCCTCAGCCGCCTGAGCGGCACGAACATCCTGGACGTACGGCGCAAAGGGATCTGAGTCGGACTCGGTCATGGATGACAGCCTTCAGGGGGGCCGCGGGCAGCGCAACGGGTCGGCTTGTGTCGAGTCCCATCCACGACTGGATGGGGCGGCCGGTAGATCAGCCGGGCGACAATGGTCAGCCCTCGTATCGATCGACCTCCTGCATCAGCCACTCGAGCCCTCCCATGCCCAGCGGCACCCCGCCGATCCACTGCTGGAACAGCGGCGCCATCTGGTCGGCGGGCATGTTGGGGTGGCTGTCGGTGATCTCGTTCAACTTGTGGATCTCCGCCTCCTGCGACAGCACAAGTCCCGCCAGCAGAGAGAGCACTCGGTGGGCCAGGGCGCGGGCCTCGTCGACGTCCAGCTTGCCCAGCGCCTCAATGACCGGCTGCGGGTCACGCAGGGTCTCGCGCACCCAGGAGAAGATCTCTTCATCGCTGACAGGAGTCATGCCGGTCATCTCGGCCTTGTCCCTCCTACCTGACACCCGCCATCGCCTGCCTCTCAGCCTTTGCGTTTCGACGCTGCACGGCCAAAGCCAGCCGGTCGGGGTCACCCGTGGTCTGCACGACCGTGTCGTGCCGGTGGTGGTGATGGATGTGCTGCACCGTTCCGCCGGGCAGGCCACCGCCGCCGGAGGCGCTGAACTCCCGACCGCGAACCCCGGGCACCACGGTCTCCGGGCCGCGCTCCCCGAAGGAGTACGAGCCGCCCGACCACAAGCCGACACCGGCGACCGGCTCGCCGATCACGCCACCGTTCGCCATCGCCCAATGCACGTGGTCGCGGTGCGCCGCGTTCGTCGCCCCGCCGTAGTTCAGGGGCCGGCCGTTCTTGAGGTCCGGGGTCGAGTCGTAGGCGCCCGTGTAGATGAGCTCCTTCGTCTGCGCCCCGTAGTTGCGGTAGATCCACGCGGCCATCTGGCCGAGCATCAGCCGACCAGCGCCGCCAGCGAAACCGGCTTCACCGAGGTCCACGGCCCGAGCGGACCCGTGGTATCCAGGGTCGCCCTGTCGGTAGCCGGAGTTCAGCTTCGCCCGCGGGAACGCCGAGCGGATCGTGTTGAACAGGCGGGTGACCATCGTGCCGCCACCGAGCAGCGCGCCACTGGCACCAGGCAATGCCGCCTTGGCCTGAACTGCCTTGGTGGTCGCGGCGATCGCGTCGACAATCTCCGTGTTCTGACGATTCAAGCCGGTCAGCGCATTCGCAACGTCAGCGCGGGCCGTGAGCGACATGACGCTGTTGGCCTTGCTCGGCGCGTACAGGGCTTCCATGCTGTCGCCAGCGCGACCACGCCACCCTGCAGCCTTGAGGCGCTCCCACTCCGCCTCCGAGACGGTGCCCATCCGAACGAAACCGCCGTCCGCGTATCCGGGCAGGGTCGCACCGTTGGCGATCGCCTCAAGCCGGTTCAGTCCGAGGCGGCGCACTTGATCCTGCGTGAACACGTACTCGCCGGCGTGGACGATGCCCGCGGGCTGGTACTTGCCGCCGGGACCCGTGTAGCCGCCCTCAGCGAACGTGCCCATGCGGCCGGTGCCGGACGCGGACCCGTTGAGGTCGGGCATGGTGGCGCGGAAATTGATGACCGCTTCTCGCGGCATCGAAAGCAGATCCACCTTGCGCTGCACCTCGGAGAGCGCCGCGTTAGCCTGCGCGGTGTCCGCGGTGATCGTCGTGGTGCGCTGCTCGGGGATGCCGTAGATCTCGTTCGTCAACCGCTCCGCAGCCTCCCGGCTGCCGGTCATCTGCAGCGCGGTCTGGAAGAACGAGTTCCGCAGCTCGGCGTCCTTTGCCTGCACCTCATCGGAGGTGGAGCCCTGCTGAATCATGGTGGCGATGTACTGGTTCGCGGCGTCCTTGACGCCGTTCAGCACGTCGAACGTCTGCGCGCCGGCTTCGGACTGGGTGTTCAGGTTGCCCGCCGCGTCCAGCACAGAACCGCTCATGTCCTGAAGCGCACCATCGGCTTCCCGAACGGCCGAGTAGAACGCGGTCTCGACCTCCAGCATCGACACGTGCGCGCCGGTCAGGATGTCCAGCGACAGCTTGAACGCATCGACCGACTTCTTGGCCTCGTCAGCCGCGTCGGCCGCCGCCTGCAACTCGGCCGCATAGGCAGCGACGGGGTCCACCGCAGCGCCGGTGCTATCGGTGCTCTGCTGCGTCGCATCGGCAAGCTGTCGCTGCTTGGCAGCGGTCTCCTCGGTCACCCCGGCGAGACCGGTGAACTGGTCCCGGGCGTTCTGAGCAGCGCGCCCCTGGTCGTCCAAAACCTCAGCCGAGTAGCCGCCCTCATCGCTGATCCACGTCGTGTTCGCCTGGGCGTACCGGTCGAACGCGCTCGTCACCTCGTCCAGCGCACCGGGCACCCCGAGCAGCGCGTCGGTCATCACCGACGATCGCACCCCGAGCCTGTCCGCCCAGTCCAGCAGCCCCGAGTCCTGCAAGTCCTGAGCGGCAGCGGCGCGCACAGTCCCGTCGATCGCGCCCTTGGTCTCCTCCAGAGCCTGCGTCAAGTTGTCCGCAGACACGGCAGCACGGTCAGTGCTGTCGTTCCCGTCGCCCAGCACGGAGGACAGCAGGGTCACCCCAGCAGCGGCACCAGCGAACGCCAAGCCCCACGGGCCACCGAACAGACCCAGCAGGCCCGCGCCCGCAGCCTTGAAGGTGCCCATCCCCAGCGACGCATTGCTCATCGCATCCCGGGCGTAAAGGCTCTTGAGAGCAATCGTCTCCATCGCCGACGACACCGGGTTCTTGAGCGCCACGACGGCGCCCAGAGCCAGCGCAGTCGCCTGCACCGGGCCAGGCAGGTCACCGAAGAACCCGACGACGTCCGCGCCGACCGACACCACGCCACCAAGCATCGGAATGACGTCCTCGCCGAGAACGTCCACCAGTCCCGACCACAGCGGCAGCAGCTCATCGCCCAACCGCACCTTGAGGTTCTCCCACTGCGCCGCCGCACGCTGCGCCCGGCCCGCGGCGGTCTCGGACTCCCGGGCGAACGCGCCCTGCGCATCCGCCGACTGCTCCGTGACGATCGCCAGAGTCGCCATCGCCTTCGCGTTCTGGCTGAGCTCGGTCTCGCTCTCGGACAGGCCCAACTCAACAGCCTTCGCGCCCACCGCGGCTGCGGTGAGGCTGATGCCGTACCGCTCGATCGGGTCCAGCTCCCCGCGGAACGCCGACGACAGCGCCTCGACCGCCTGCTGCGTCGACCCACCGAACTGCGCGGCCAGGTCGGCACCGATCCCGATGATGTCCTGCGTCTGATCGGCCAGGTCCTCCATCGGCACGCCAGCGTTCTTCATCTGCGAACCGATCACCGTCGCCAACTCCCGGTAGGAGTTCGCCGACAGACCGAGCGCACGATCGGCCTCCTGCGAGGCTGCGACCACGGTGCGGCCGTAGTCCTTGAACACCGCGTTGACGCCACCCACGGACTGCTCAGCGTCCGCAGAAGCGTCCACGACGTCCTTCAGACCGAGAGCTACACCGCCGGCCAGAACGCCGCCGAGCAGTCGCGCACCCTGACCAGCAGCCGCGAACCCGCGCTGCGCCTGAGCGCCCGCAGTCATCGCGGACGTACCAACCGCCTTCGTCGACGAAGCAGCCTTGACCATCTCGGACTGATACCGACCGACGTTGGCGACCAGATCCACGCTGACGGTTCTCGTGGCCATCAGAAGGCCTCCTTAGAAGTGATCGACAAGGGGTGGGCAGAGTCCCCGCCTGCGGGGTTAGGCCGCACCACGTCGGATAGGCGGCTTTCACACACAGAGCTGTCATGCCGAGGCGCTGGGACCGGTGGTGGGCTCTGTGAGCATCGATCGGGGGTCGCTAAGCCATTCGACGTGGGCGTGTAGGGCACGCCGAGACTGAGCGGAAATCGGGGCCCCTCCGCCATGAATCCGCACGTCAAGGGCTTGTATCCGTTACACGCGATCTGCCCCGAAGGGGCAAGTCCGGCCATCAAACGGCCGCCGGATCGAACGGCTCGTCGCTGACCACCCGGAGCGGAGCGTGCTCCGACGAATCGGCGTCGACGGCACGTAGCTCCGCGGCCAGATCCAGCAGTCGCCGGCTCAACCCCACCAAGTCCCGGGGCGAGCAGCCGTCGTCAATCCTGCGGGCGATCAGGTCTCGGAGAGCCACCAGAAGCTCTCTGTAGTCACCCTCGGCCGCGTCGAGCACGCTCATGGGATCGGCCCGCCCATCCGTGGCCGGACGCAGGTGAAACGATAAGACGTGCTGACCTGCGCGAACTCCGTTGTCGTGAAGCTGGGGCGGCTCAATGCCCCTGTGCGATACGCCCCCCCAACGGAGCGCTGCGAGGCCCTACAAAGCCCCCCAGTGCCGTTAGACGAGGCCCCGGGTCCCCTGTGGGTTTTTCCCGGGGAGAGATATCGCCTATCCGGTGAGGTGCGGAGATGACCGAGGGGCGGGGTGGCCCCCCACCCGTTCTGTGAAGAGCTCATCGCGCAGCTCGAGATGCTGGCTCTCCAGCGGCAAGCATCTCGATGTCGCCGATGTACATCCCACCCAGTTCACTGGGCCGCAGGCTGCCGAGAAGCATCGTCATCTGAAAGCGCTGGTTGAGTGATCGGTTCTCGGCTTGCTTGGCATTCCACAGTCGTTCCGCGGCCGAGCCGAGAGTTGGCCGATCGGCGACGAACTGAGTCATCGTCTCGGGGTCCTGCATCTCGACGGCCCGCTCAGCGACTGCGTGGGCAAGTACCTCGTCGCCGGAGCGAGTGGCCCGGCGCAGCAAGTCCCGCAGCTCGTCTCGATCCTGGACTGCGGCAACCCGGTCAGCGGCGTCACGGCGGGAGATGGCCAGGCTAGCGGCGTCACCGGCCAGCCCCTTCACCCCGAACACTCGTTCGGCATCGTCGCGGTCACTGCCGATGGCCTTGGAAGCCATGTCGGTCAGCTTGGATTCGAGCGTCTTGCGACGGCTGAGGTAGTGCCTCGCGAGTTCCTGTCGCTTGAACTCGTCAGTACGTGTGTGGTCGTCACTGATCGACCGGTAGGCCCGGTGGGCTGCCTCGCCTTCTTCCTTGAGGAGAGCGCCGACCTCGCTCCCCTGCCCGGCGGTGACCAGTGCGTTGATGGCTTCGTTGGTGTCCATGTCGTCTCCTTCAGCTGGCTCGTGATGCGCGGTAGTGCTCGACGTCTTCACGTCGAAGGCGCCACCGTCCGTCGATCTGCTCGGCCTGCAGTCGCGCCTCAGCAATGGCGAGCCGCACCCCCCGGGGGGTCATGCCGAGTCGGTCGGCTGCCTGGTTGGTGTTCATCCAGGTCGAGCCTGGAGCCGCTTCCGCGGCGGTCCCAGAAACTTCCGCGGGTGCTTCCGCGCAGGCGGAAGTACGCCAGGTCAGGGAGGCGAGGTGGAGTGCCGCAAGGACTGCATCCACTTCGGGGTCGACTCCGCGGGCGTTGACTCGCAGGGCCGACAGTCCGCGACTGTCGAGCCACGCAGCGACCCGCGCCGGCACAACGACGACAGATCCGCCGCCGTGCACGAAGTGCTCGGCGCCCCGCCGCTGAGCGGTCACCCGGCCACCGTCACGCCCGGTTGAGGGAGCTGACCATGGGCGACAGGTTGAGGAGTGGACGTTAGCCAGGGGCGGCTGCTGTCGTGACCGGCATGAGTCCCGAACCGAATCACTGGATCTTCCGCAGCCAACAGGTCGAAGGCACACGCTGGCCGCGGTGCGCGATACCGGGCTGCCCTGACCGCCACATGGAAGACGTGGACGAAGACGTCGACGCCCACTTCCGCGTCGAACACACCGGGGTGACGCCCGTCCCATTCTGACCGCACCACGAGGCTCTCCGCGGCACTGTCGGCGTCTCGGGCTAGCTTCGGCTGCCCTTGACCTGCAGACCCCGCGGAGGACCTCGTGGCTGACCGACTTCCAGACGTGTGGACGACCCGTGACCGCCCGGTGCTTGTCGAGGTGGTCCGTCGCCTGGATGAGCAGGATGACTCCGTCCCCGTTGAGGAGGTCGCAGACGCCACGGGGCTTTCTCCCGACGAGGTGTCCCGCGCCGCTAGGAACTTGCTCCGGGCAGATCTAGTTGAGGTGGAGTTTCTGTTCAGTGGGGACGCTGAGTTCACCGGCGTCAGCGCTGAAGCACTGCGCATCGCTGGCCTGTGGCCCGATGCCGGCGATGCGTTCGACAGGCTCCTGTGGTCCCTCGAGGAGCGCATCGCCGAAGCCCCGCCGGAGGAGAAGACCAAGCTGGCAAAGGTCCGGGACGCCATCGTCGGGGTCGGTCGAGACATCGGAGTTGAGGTCATCGGCGCAGCGGTGTCCGGGCGAATCCCCATGTAGGTGCGAAGGACTGTCAGCCGCCTGGCGCACACTCCCGACCCGTGACGATCGCTGCCGCTGTCTGCATCACAGTCGCTGGCCTGGCCGAACTTGCCGGCATCTGGCTGGTGGTGAAGGAAGCACGCAACGCACAGCAGGCACTTCGGCGCTGGAGCGGCCCCCTGTCGGCCCGAGACGTCGACCCAGTGCGGGCAGCCTTCCGCCGCCGCGACGTCACCATTGCTCACATGCAGCAAGAGGCGGACGGTGAGGTCATCGCTCACCTGCTCGGCAGCCAGGCGAGGCAGCGAACCGCGATCCTCCTGCTCGTTGTTGGCGTCGTCGTGGGCGCCCTGGGCAACTTCCTCAGTCTGTCCTGGTGAGGCAAGCCGAACGATGTGGACCCCGCCTGCCTCTGAGGAGTTGGAGGCCGCCCTGTCGGCCGCTCTGGCCCGGCCGGGAGCTTCGAGAGTGCTGCCCCCGCGCCCGGTGGCACTGGCCGGCGACCAACAGGGCACCGGCTGGTTGTTCGGTCGGATGAGGCTCGACGACGGCAGCTGGATCGGCTTGGCCACCATCCATCGCGGCCGCTTCTTCGAAGGCGCCGAGCTCGGCTGGCACCTGGCGTCGGAGCTGCGGACGCTGGACTGAGGGGTGGGGTCGTGATGTCCGAGAGCTCGAGCCAACCGTTCCTCGGTCATCGCGCCACCTGTTCGTTGACGACAGTCACGAGGCGCAGTGCCACGAGGTGAGCGCACTGGTCACTGCGGGCCGGGCAGTTGCAGGTCCATCCGCAGTCGCGCACCCACTCGGCGCGGTAGAGCAGCCCGTTGTCACCGCGGACGATGGCGACCACGCCACCGGCTCGATTAGCGGACCGGACCGTCAGCCGCCCCTCGGTGAGGTACCGGCGGCCCTTCGCTGCTGCGTTCTCTCGGGTCATGCGACCCGCTCCGTCGAGTCGGAAGACGAGGCGCGTAGAGGAGTTGGCAGCCACTCCTCGTAAGTGCCTGCCTGTGACGTGACCGCGTGGTCGCGTTCCTCACGGCTGTCGCCCGGTGCGGGTTCTCGCTCGTGGTTTGTCTTAGTAGCGCGCACGTGCGCGCCCGCGTTGGGGTGCTCACTGCGAGCACCCTTTCCAGCCTCGTTCACTGGGTTGGCCCCAGAGAAAGGGTGCTCGGAAAAGGGTGCTCGCTGCCCGTTCCCTTTCTCGCCGTTTGGGTGCTCACTACGGGCACCCTTTCCGGGGGCGGGGATCATGGCCTCGTAGACCGCGGTCATGCCGCGGTAGCCCGAGTGGACGACGTCCAGCAGTCCCGCGTCCCGGGCTTCCTTGATCCGGTTGGTGACCCGCTGTGGCGTCTTGAGACCGACCTCGGCGGCGATCCGCTCCCGCGGGTAGGAGACGCGCCCCTTCTCCGTCATATGCCGACTCATGGCGATCAGGACGAGCTTGCAGCCGTCGTTGATGGCGTCGGTCCGCAGCACCTCGGTGATCCACCGCTCGCGGACATCCTTGGCCCGGCTCATCGGTCCACCGCCGTCAGCTCGACCATGCGGCCGTCTCGGTGCTCAAGCAGTGCCAGCAGGTCGTCGACGCGATCCACCGGGCAGGTGAGGCACTTGTGCCGGGGGCACCACATGCGCGGTGACTCGATCTCGTCGAGCAGCGGCGCGATGCCCGCACCTCGAAGCCAAGCGGAACGCTTACCGACCTCGACCGTGACGGTGCGGCTGGTGCTGCGACGACGTCGGGTCGGCTTGGGGAAGGGGAGGTAGCCACTCACCGGCGGGCCTCCCACCGAACCGGGCCGCCGGGGTGGTCCCCGTCCCGAGGCTGCCGCGCCTGGGCGATGCGGCGCGCTCGTGCGCTGGCCCGCTCCACGAATGCGACATCGAGGTGGTGCCGGGTTGCCCACCTCTCCGCGGCGATGACGCAGGCCGCCACCTTGCGGCGATCGTTGTCAGGGAGAGCAGCCCACTCTGCCGAGCGGTACTCGGGGATGGAGCCGAACTCCTGACCGTTGCTGATCAGTACTTCGGCCCACGGGTTGCGGAACGGAATGACGGTCATCCAGCCGGCCGCCGTCCCGTCCACACCCGGCAGACACCTCCAGCTCGAGCCGGGCGGGTGGACGGCGCGTACCCGACGGGTTCGATCAGCCCCGCGGTCGCGGCGGCCCGGAAGAGAGCGCCCCAGCGGGCCGGGTGGTCCGGGTCTGGGACCCCGAGCAGCGTCACGTCGTAGGCCATGAAGTCGGTCCGCGTCTCAGCGAGCCAGGTGACCGCCCGCCAGGCTGGGGACCACCACCAGTCGTCGGCGCTGTCGCGGGCTCGGATGACTCCGGGGCGGGTAGTTTCCTCTGCGAGACCTGCTGCCAAGTGGTTCTCGCTGCCCTCGTCCAGCTGCAACTGGGCGGGGGCTTCTTCATGTACGCGCCCGGTTGTCACGCGACCACCGGGCGGTTCTCCGCGGCGTACTGCTGCTCCACCCAAGCGTCGAGGTCGCTCCGCTTGTAGAGCACACGGCGGCCTACGCGGAAGCTCTTCGGTCCTTCACTCCGATGCCGCCAGTATCGGAGAGTGCTCGGGGAGGTCCGCAGGCGCTCGGCTGCCTCTTCCAGAGTGAGGAGGTCGGTACCCATAGTCGTCTCCCGACTAGATCGAGGATGATCCTGCACCATCTGCTGCGACGAACGTAAGGCTGCCGTACTTGGCCGTCAACTTCTCACGACGACCGGCGTGTCGTAGAGTCATGCTCGTGGAGAATGACCGCAAACAGCCAACAACTTCAGCCCCAGAGGACCGTGGCGACCTTGAGTTCGTGATCGGCCAGCGCATCCGCGCTCTCCGGGAGGCCCAAGGCATGAGCCAAGCTCAACTGGGCCAGAAGCTGGCGAGCCTCGGCTTCCCTATGGAGCAACCGACCGTCTACAAGCTTGAGAAGGGCACCCGTCCCATCCGAGTCAACGAAGTCGCCGCCGCGGCCGCAGTCCTCGGAGTCGAGATTGAGGATCTGCTGTCACCACAGATGGGGGCAGACCACCACCTCGCCCGCGTGAACCTCTCTGCGGCGACGGCTCGCCTGGATGGGGCCACGAAGGAGTTGGAGCACGCAGAAGCCCGCGCCCGCGCCTACCAGCACCGACTGTCGCTGGCCCGCAAGGCTCGCGATGAAGCGTTCGCCGAGTGGGAGAAGGCTGCGGCCGAGTTGAACAAGTGGATCAAGATCCGTGACTAGCATCGCGAAACGGCCCGACGGCCGCTGGCGCGCCCGCTACCGGGACGAGGCCGGCAAGGAACACGCGAGGCACTTCGACCGGAAGGTCGACGGTCAGCGGTGGCTGGACGAAGTCACGGCGAGCGTCGTCACAGGGCAGTACGTCGACCCGGCAGCGGGGCGGATCACGTTCCGCTCGTTCTTCGACGACTGGTCACAACGGCAGGTGTGGGCACCCGGCACGGTCACGCACATGAACCTCGTGGCCCGGTCGGTCACGTTTGGGGACCTGCCGTTGAAGTCGATCCGCGGGTCTCACGTCGAGGCGTGGGTCAAGAAGATGCACAGCGACGGCATGGCTCCGCTGACCATCGCCAACCGCTTCACTGCCGTACGAACGGTGTTCCGCGCCGCGGTGAAGGACCGCCGCATCCCCAGCGACCCGTCTGGTGACGTCACCAGACCACCAAAGAAGCCCTCAGGCCGGGATCGTGCGCTCGAGCTCCCCACCAGCGAACAGGTCGCCCGGCTGCTGACCGCCAGCGAGCCGCAGATGCGCGCCTACATCGGGGTCTGCGCCTTCGCCGGCCTGCGCCTGGGCGAGGCTTCGGCGCTGAGCGCCGATGCCATCGACTTCCTAAAGCGAACCCTGCGTATAGAGCGGCAGGTCCAGTACAAGCCGGGGTTCGGCGCCGAGGTCCGGGAGCCGAAGCACGGCTCCAGCCGAGAGGTCTACATCGCAGACAACCTTGCCGAGATGCTGGCCCGCCACATCGAGGAGCACGGGACCGACGCCGACGGCTGGCTGTTCCACAACGGGGCTGGGCGCCCCTTGCCGCCGTCGACCGTCGATTCGTGGTGGCAGCGCACGGTCAAGTCGGCGGACACCCGCGGGCTGCACATCCACGGACTGAGGCACTACTACGCCAGCGGGCTCATCGCGGCCGGTTGTGACGTGGTGACGGTGCAGCGAGCCCTGGGGCACGCCAAGCCGTCGCTGACGCTCGACACGTACAGCCACCTTTGGCCGACAGCTGAGGACCGGACAAGGAAGGCAGCAGCGGAGATGCTGCGGCAGGTCTTGGCGCACGACGCGGACTCGCTGCGGACTGAGGGTGTCAGCTAGACGCCTGACCTGCGAAGACTGCACACAGGTCTAGTTGACCCAGATCTCCTCGACCTCCGGGTCGTCGAGGAACCGCTGCAGCGGCCCGTACCCGGCCACCCGGTCCAGCACGTCCCGGACGACGGTCTCCGGGTCACCGATCGGCGGCAGCGCCGAGGACAGCGACCGCTCTGAGTAGTCGGCGACGACGTCACGCACCAGCACCCGCACCGGCGCCGGGTCGGCGAACGGGTCGAGCCCGCGCCGGCGGATCAGCTCGCGCACCTCGCCGTCGACGACGTCGACCGCCGAGCCCAGTACCGGCACGATCCCCCCGTCGAACAGCCCAGATGCCTGCAGAGTGCAGCGACTGTAAGGGCAGATCGCGTTCCGGCGGGGAGCCCCTGTGGACGAAGCGTGACCGGTTCACCCGGCACTTCACCCGTTCAGGCGACCGGCCGGGCAGGATCGCCTGACACCTGACTACAGCCGCCGCAACGAGTCCACCGCCGAGGGGTGGACCGCCTGGTCAGTCGGCGAGGACGACGCCGTCGACGGTCGGGGCGCCGTCCACGGCGAGCGGGAGGCCGGCCCGGTCGACCGCCACGCGGACCTCCGCCGGGTCGTCCGCGCCGTCGACCACCGAGGCCAGCTCGCGGTACGCAGCGAGCTGCGCCTGCACCTCACGGGCGGTCGCGCCGTCCCCGGCCAGCTCCGCCCGCTGCTCGGCCCGGGTCAGCAGCTCGACCTGGGTGGCCAGCGGGGTGAGCGCGGCCCGCTGCGCGGCGGCGAGCTCGGCCGCCCCCTGGTTGCGCGCCAGCTGCACATCAGCCGGCGCAGCGGCGGAGTCGCACGCAGTGAGCGCGAGGGTGGCGGCGGCGAGGACGAGAGCGGTGCGGAGCGAGGGAGTGCGCATGATGCCTTCCGGTGTCGGTCCGGCCCCAGCGGCCAGGACCGCTCGATGCCCCGCTCGACCGTGCGCAACCAGATGGCGAACCACCGATCACCCATCGGAGGGAGGCCGGACGGCCCTGGACCGGTCCGGAGGCTGCGGCAGGATCGGGGCATGACCGCCGCCGACCCCCGCACCGCCCCGACCACCCGAGAACGGCCGCACCCGATCTGGAGCGCCCTGGTCGGGCTGACCTCGCTCGGCGTGCTGCTGCAGGGCCTGTGGGCCGGGCTCTTCCTCCGCCCCGACGCCGACGGCAGCACCTGGTACACGCTGCACCAGCGCGGCGCCGAGATCACCCTGACCCTGGCCGCGCTCGCCACCATCGCCGCCGCGCTCTGGCTGCGGCACCGCCGCGACCTGCTCATCGGGACGGCCCTGCTGCTCGCGCTGCTGGTCGTCGAGTACTTCCTCGGCCGGTCCGGCGACGGCAACCTCCCGCTGCACGTGCCGCTGGCGATGCTGCTGCTCGGCCTGGCCGTCTGGCTGCCGATGGCCGCCCGGCGACGCTAGGCGCCCCCCGTGGCCGCCGGCGGGCAGGTGACCGCGCTCGTCGCGGCCGTCCGGGGTGCGCTGGCCGCGGCCGGCGACCCGGAGCGGGGCCGCGCCCTGCAGGCCTACCTCAAGACTCCCGAGCCCTGCCTCGGGGTCCGGCTGCCGGAGGTCCGCCGGATCGTCCGGGCCGCCGCCACCGAACACCCGCCCCACTCCGCCCCAGAGGTGCGACATGCCGCGGAGCTGCTCTGGCGCGACGCCGGCAACCGGGAGGAACGGCACGCCGCCATCGCGCTCACCGGCCTGCCACCTGCCCGGGGTGCCCTCGAGCTGCTGCCGCTGTACCGGGAGATGATCACCACCGGGGCCTGGTGGGACCTGGTCGACGGGGTGGCCCCGCGCATCCGCGACCTGCTGCTCGCCGAGCCGGCGGCGCTGCAGCCGGTGCTGCGCGACTGGGCCCGCGACCCCGACCGCTGGCTGCGCCGCAGCGCGATCACCGCCCAGCTGGGCGCCAGGCACCGCACCGACACCGCCCTGCTGGCCGAGGTGATCGAGGTCAACGCCGCCGACCCGGAGTTCTTCGTCCGCAAGGCGATCGGCTGGGCGCTGCGCGACCTCGCGAAGACCGACCCGGCCTGGGTCCGGCGGTTCCTGGCGACGCACGAGCTCAGCCCGCTCTCCCGCCGGGAGGCGGCCAAGCACCTGACGAACTGAGGCTCAGTGAGCGGCGCCCTTGCGGCGGTGCACCGTGAGGTTCATGACCAGCACGATCAGCGCGCCGACGAGGAGCCCGATCAACGCGCTGGCGAGGGTGTTGACCAGCCAGCCCACCACCGAGCCGAGCGCGCCGGTGGCGTCGGCCGCCGCCTCCTCCAGGTGGTGCACCACCCCGTAGACGGCGTGCAGGCCCAGCTCGTCGCTGCCGACCAGCAGGATGTGCCCGCCGACCCAGAGCATCGCCGCGGTGCCGACGACGGTGAGCAGCGCGAGCACCTTCGGCATGGCCGCCACCAGCCCGCGCCCGAACCGGGCCACGCCCGCCCGCGGCTGCTGGGCCAGCCGCAGCCCGACGTCGTCCATCTTCACCAGCAGCCCGACGAACCCGTACACGGCCACGGTGATCAGGACCGCGACGATCGCCAGGATGATCGCCCGAGCGACGAACGCCTGGTCGACCACCTCGTTCAGCGAGATGACCATGATCTCCGCGGAGAGGATGAAGTCGGTGCGCACGGCCCCGGAGACGATGGTGTCCTCGTCGGGGAGCGCCCCCTCCTCCGTGGTGTGGTCGTCGTGGTGGCCCGCGACCTTGGCCCACAGCTTCTCCGCGCCCTCGTAGGCGAGGTAACAGCCGCCGAGCATGAGGATCGGGGTGAGCAGCCAGGGCAGGAACTGGCTGAGCAGCAGCACCGCCGGCAGCAGGATCAGCAGCTTGTTGCGCAGCGACCCCAGCGCGATGCGCCGCACGATCGGCAGCTCCCGCTCGGCCGCCAGGCCGCGCACGTACTGCGGCGTGACGGCGGCGTCGTCGACCACCACGCCCGCCGCCTTGGCGCTCGCGCGCCCGGCCGCCATGCCGACGTCGTCGATCGAGGCCGCCGCGGCGCGCGCCAGCACCGACACGTCGTCCAGGAGCGCTACCAGTCCACCCGCCACCACAAGTCCTTCCGGTCGGTCAGCGGAGCGTGCTGACCCCGACATCTTGCGGTGTCGCGCCGGTCCCCGCTCGCGCGCCGCGCGCGAGCGGGGACCGGCGCAGCGGTCAGAAGGTGATGACCAGCCGTCCGCGCACCCCGCCGGCCTCGAGCCGGCGGTGCGCCTCGGCGGCCTCGCCGGCGGGGAAGGTCTCCGCCAGCCGCAGGGTCAGCACGCCCTTCTCCACCGCCTCGCGCAGCCCGTCGAGCTTCTCCTGCTCCTCGGCGTACTGGCCGACGAACACCGGCGTCACGTGCAGGTCGCGCTCGCCGTTGCCGGCGTAGCCGCGCACGGTGGTCACCTGGCCGCCGTCCTTGACCGCGGGCAGCACGGCCTCGTTCTGCACCGCACCGTCGGCCAGCCCGTCGACGCCGTCGGGGAACTGCTCGCGGATCCGGTCGGCGACGCCGTCACCCCGCCGGACGACGACGTCGGCACCGAGCTCGCGGACCAGCTGCTCGTCGGCCTCCTTGGCGTCGGCGACGACGGTCAGCCCCTCGGCCTTGGCCAGCTGGATCACGTACCCACCGAACGCCCCGGCCGCGCCGGTGACCGCCAGCACCTGCCCCGGCTGCAGCGCCATCGCGTCCAGCGCCTGTCGCGCGGTGAGCCCGTTCATCGGCAGGGTCGAGGCGGCCGCGTCGCTGGCCCCGGCCGGCACCCGGGCGATCGACCGCGCCGGCAGCACGATGTCCTCCCGGTAGGCGCCGTGCTGCCCGCTGGGCACCACGACCCCCATCACCCGATCCCCGACCTGCAGGTCGGTCTCCACGCCCTCGCCGACCTCGGCCAGCTCCCCGGCGAGGTCCATCCCCGGGACGTACGGGAACTCCTTCACCTGGTCGCGCTCGACGTACCAGCCGCTGCGCAGGGCGGTGTCGGTCGGGTTGACCGTCACCGCGGTCACCCGCACCCGCACCTGCCCGGGGCCCAGCGGCTCCTGCGGGACGTCGACCAGCTGCAGGGCCTCGGGCCCCCCGAACTCCGTCACTCCAACTGCTCTCATGCCCACCGGCCTACCCCACCGGTCGCCCCGGGCACACCGGACGGCCACGTGGCGGAAACCACGCGACTCACAGTCGGCGCGTAGGTCGGCCTGGGCGCAGCACCAGCGGCGCGCCCGACGGTTGCCGCATGCCACCGCTCCCCCTGGCGGGCGACGCACCCGCCCGCGCCGTCGAGAGCCCGCCACCCGTCGTGGACGTCGTCGTCCCGGTGCACGACGAGGAGACCGACCTCGGCCCGTGCCTGCGCCGGCTGCACGCCCACCTGTCCACCCAGCTGCCCTACCCGTTCCGGATCACCGTGGCGGAGAACGCCAGCACCGACCGCACCGTCGAGGTCGCCCGAGCGGTCGCCGCCGAGCTGCCCGGCATCGAGGTGCTGGAGCTGCCCGAGGCCGGCCGCGGCCGGGCGCTGCGCGCCGCCTGGCTGCGCTCGGACGCCCCGGTGCTGGTCTACATGGACGTCGACCTCTCCACCGACCTCGCCGCGCTGCTGCCGCTGGTCGCCCCGCTGATCAGCGGCCACTCCGACCTCGCCATCGGCACCCGGCTGGCGCCGTCGTCCCGGGTGGTGCGCGGCGCGAAGCGAGAGGTGATCTCCCGCGGCTACAACCTGCTGCTGCGCGGCGCGCTGGCCACCCGGCTCTCCGACGCGCAGTGCGGGTTCAAGGCGATCCGGGCCGACGTCGCCGCCCGGCTGCTGCCGCTGGTCGAGGACACCGGCTGGTTCTTCGACACCGAGCTGCTGGTGCTGGCCGAGCGCAGCGGACTGCGGATCCACGAGGTGCCGGTCGACTGGGTCGACGACCCGGACAGCCGGGTCGACATCGTGGCGACGGCGAAGGCGGACCTGGCCGGCATCGTGCGGATGCTGCGCGCACTGGCGACCGGCCGGCTGCCGGTCGCCGAGCTGCGCGCCCAGCTGGGCCGCGGCCCGCTGCCCGGTCCGCTGCCCGACCCGGTGCCCGGCGTGCCGGCCGGGCTGCTCGGCCAGCTGCTGCGCTTCGCCACCATCGGCGTGCTGTCCACGCTGGCCTACCTGGTGCTGTTCGTGCTGCTCCGCGGGGTGCTCGCCGCCCAGCTGGCCAACCTGGTCGCCCTGCTGCTCACCGCGGTGGCGAACACCGCGGCCAACCGGCGGCTCACCTTCGGCATCCGCGGCGCCCCCGGCGCCGGCCGCGCCCACCTGCAGGGGCTGGTGGTCTTCGGGCTCGGCCTGGCACTGACCAGCGGCACCCTCGCCGCCCTGCACGCGGTCACCCCGGCGCCGTCGCGCGGCACCGAGCTGCTGCTCCTGGTCGGCGCCAACGCGCTCGCCACGCTGCTGCGCTTCCTGCTGCTGCGCGGCTGGGTGTTCCGCGCCGACCGCCGGTCCCCCGCCCCCTCGACCCGTACGACCGACCCCGACCCCGCCACCCCGGCGCTGGAGACCTCCCGATGACCACCACAGTCCTGCCGCCGGCCGCGGTGCCGGCGCCCGCCGCACCCGCCCGCCCCTCCCGGGCCCGCAGGGCACTGCGCGGCCGCGCCGCCGACCCCGCCTGGGTGCGCCCGGCGCTGATCGCCCTGCTCGCCGTCACCGGGCTGCTGTACCTGTGGGACCTGGCCGCCTCGGGCTGGGCCAACGCCTTCTACGCCGCGGCCGTGCAGGCCGGCTCGGAGAGCTGGACGGCGTTCTTCTACGGCTCCTCCGACGCCGCCAACGCCATCACCGTGGACAAGCCACCGGCGTCGCTGTGGGTGATGGCGCTGTCGGTGCGGCTGTTCGGGCTGAACTCGTGGTCGCTGCTGGTGCCGCAGGCGCTGATGGGCGTGGCCACCGTCGGGGTGGTGTACCTGGCGGTGCGCCGCGTCGTCGGCCCCGGCGCCGGGCTGCTGGCCGGCGCCGCGATGGCGCTCACCCCGGTCGCGGTGCTGATGTTCCGCTTCGACAACCCCGACGCGCTGCTCGTGCTGCTGCTGACCCTGGCGGCCTACGCGCTGACCCGCGCGCTGCAGACCGCGAGCCGGCGCTGGCTGGTCGCCGTCGGCGTGCTGATCGGGTTCGCGTTCCTGACCAAGACGCTGCAGGCGATGCTCGTCGTTCCCGGGTTCGCGCTGGTCTACCTGGTCGCGGCGCCGACGACGCTGCGCCGCCGCGTGGTCGACGTGCTGCTCACCGGGCTGGCGCTGGTGGTCAGTGGCGGCTGGTGGGTCGCGGTCGTCGAGCTGGTGCCGGCCTCGATGCGGCCCTACATCGGCGGCTCGCAGACCGACTCGGTGTGGGAGCTCATCTGGGGCTACAACGGGCTGGGCCGGCTCACCGGCGAGGAGACCGGCAGTGTGGGCGGCGGTGGTGGCTGGGGCGAGACCGGGCTGGGCCGGCTGTTCGGCAGTGAGATCGGCGGGCAGGTGGCCTGGTTGCTGCCCGCCGCGCTGGCGCTGCTGGTGGCCGGGCTGGTCGCCGTCGGGCGGTCGCCGCGCACCGACCTGCGGCGCGCGGCGCTGCTGACCTGGGGCAGCTGGCTGGTGGTCACCGGGCTCACCTTCAGCCTGATGGCCGGCATCTTCCACGCCTACTACACGGTGGCGCTGGCCCCGGCGATCGCGGCGCTGGTCGGCATCGGCGGCGGGCTGCTGTGGCAGCGGCGGAGCAGCTGGTGGGCGGGGATCGTGCTCAGCCTGACCCTGCTGGGGACGGCGCTGTGGTCGTTCGTCCTGCTCGGCCGCTCCGGGGACTTCCTGCCGTGGCTGCGCTGGGCCGTGCTGGTCGCCGGTGTGCTCGCTGCGCTCGGGCTGCTGGTCGCCCACCGGATGGGCCGGGCGGTGGTGGCGGCGGTGCTGGCCGTGGGCGTCCTGGCCGCGCTCGGTGGCCCGGCCGCCTACGCGGTGCAGACCGCCGGCACGGCGCACACCGGGTCGATCCCCTCGGCCGGGCCCACGGTGAGCGGCGCGGGCTTCGGTGGCGGCCGCGGCGGCGGCCCGGGCGGCGCGATGGGCGCCGGGCCGGCCGGGCAGGGCGGACCCGGCGGCACGATGCCCGGCGGGCAGGGCGGCTTCGGCGGACAGGGCGGCTTCCACGGGCAGGGCGGCTTCGGCGGGCAGCCGCCGACCGGCCAGGCGCCGGGACAGGCACCCGGCCAGACCGGCACGACCGGCGCCCGGGGCGGCGGGGCCGGCGGTGGCATGGGCGGGCTGCTCGGCGCCGCGGATCCCAGCGACGAGGTGGTCGCCGCGCTCGAGCAGCAGGCCGACTCCTACACCTGGGTGGCCGCCGCCGTCGGCTCGAACAACGCCGCGGGATACCAGCTGGCCACCGGTGAGCCGGTGATGGCCATCGGCGGCTTCAACGGCAGCGACCCCTCCCCGACGCTGGCGGAGTTCCAGCGGTACGTCGCGGCCGGCCAGGTGCACTGGTTCATCGGCGGCGGCATGGGGATGGCCAGCGACGGCGGCAGCAGCGCGTCGGCGGAGATCGCCGCCTGGGTCGAGGAGACCTTCACCGCCCAGACCGTCGACGGCGTCACGCTGTACGACCTCAGCGGAGCCACCGGCTGACCCTCCCCGCCGGCAGTCGTGCTCTGCCCACCGGGAGTGGGCAGAGC
>NZ_JBJHAH010000044.1:0-27019 GCF_054050915.1 Modestobacter sp. SYSU DS0875
CACCCCCCCGCCCCCCCGCCCCCCCCCCCCCCCCCCCCCCCCCCCCCCCCCCCCCCCCCCCCCCCCCCCCCCCCCCCCCCCCCCCCCCCCCCCCCCCCCCCCCCCCCCCCCCCCCCCCCACGACTGTCCAGCAGGTGCCCCTCAGGCGGGGACGACGTCCCGCCGCGGTGCCGCGGGGACCGACGGACGACGCCCCGGCAGCAGCGTGACCGCCACCGCCACCCCCGCCGCCGCGGTGGCGAGGACCAGCGCGCCGGGCACCCCGGCCGAGGTCTCGATCAGCGCGCCGCCGGCGGCCGCCCCGATCGCCGAGGCGCCGAAGGAGACGGTGGAGAGCCAGGTGAAGGCCTCGGTGGTCGCCGACGCCGGGGCGATCGCCCCGACCAGCGAGCTCTGCACGGTCAACGTGGGGGCGATCGCCGTCCCGCCCAGGAAGAGCAGCACGCCGAGCAGCCACGGGCTGGACACCGCGGCCAGCGGAGCCAGGCCGAGGGTGATGCCGAGCATCCCCCAGCGGTACTGGCGGGGCAGCGAGACGCTCAGCACCCGGGCGCCGAACCAGAGGCCGCCCAGCGACGACCCGAGCGCCCACACCGCGAGCAGCACCCCGGACATCCCCGGACTGCCGGCGGCCGAGGCGAACGCCGGAACCGCGACCTCGAGGGCGCCGATGCCGACCATCAGCGCCGTGCCGCTGAGCAGCACCCGCGGCATGCCCGGGGTGGTGACGGTGGCGAACAGCCGGCGCGGGCCGTCGGCGGCGACCGGCCGCCAGGCGCGCATCGCCCGGCTGGTCGCGATGCCCAACGCCCCGGCCACCCCGAGCACGCCGGCCACGGCGAGGGCGCTCGACGGGCGCGCGAGGAAGGTGAGCGCGGCGACGAGCGTCGGGCCGGCGACGAACACCAGCTCGGTCGAGGTGGCGTCCAGCGCGTAGGCGGTCGGGCGCACGCGCGGGTCGACCCGCGACCACAGCGCACGCACCGTGCCCGACACCAGGGGCGTGCTGGCGCCGATCCCGGCGGCGGCCAGCAGCATCGCCCACGCCGGGGCCCCGCCGAGCACCACGAGGGCCCCCGCCGCGAGCAGCACGGGGTGGACGACGGCCTGGACGAGCAGCACCCGCCGCGGACTGCGGCGGTCGGCCAGCCGGCCGAGCACCGGGGCCATCACGGCCGTCGCGATCCCGAACATCGCCGACACCCCACCGGCGATCGCGTAGGAGCCGGTCTGCCGCTGCACCATGAGCAGCAGCGCGAGGGGGATCATGGACGACGGCAGCCGGCCGGCGAACCCGGCCAGCAAGAGCACCGGGGCGGACGGGAGCCGCCACACGGCGAGGTACGAACGCATGGCTCTGCTCACTTCGGGGTCGTGCGAGGCAGGGAATCCGTAGGGGTCGAACAGACGTTGACCGCCTACAGATTCCGGAGGTTACGGACCGACGGGGTAGGGAGTCAAATGAACTACGACACCTACGGGTCAACGGCTGTCGAACTGGCCATCGACCTGGCCAACGCAGCGGTCGAGGACCCGGCCGGTGTGCAGGCGTTCCTGACCGCCCACGACGAGTGGTTCACCGACGGCACCGCGCTCGACCTCACCCCCGACGAGGCCGGGGAGGTGGCCCGCACGTCCACCCTGGTGCGCGAGGTGGCGCTGGCCGACGGCGAGCAGGCGGTCAAGCAGCGGCTCAACGCCCTGCTCACCCTCGCCTCGCCGCGGCCCTACGCCACCGACCACGACGGCGAGCTGCACCTGCACTACGCCCGGCCCGACGCCGGCGCGGTCGAGCAGCTGACCACCACCGTCGCGATGGGCCTGTCCCAGGTCGTGGTGCAGCACGGCTGGCGCCGGCTGGGGGTGTGCTCGGCCGAGGGGTGCGCCGACGTCTACGTCGACACCTCGCGCAACGCCAGCCGCCGGTACTGCTCCAACACCTGCGCCAGCCGCTCCACCGTCGCCGCCTACCGGGCCCGCCAGCGCACCTAGCGTCTGCACCCGTGCCCTCACCCCTGACCTGGGACGCCGCCCTGCACGCCCGGATCGGCCGGTTGCCCGCCACGCCGGCCGACCGGTGGCTGCGCCGGCTGTCCACCACCGCCGACCGTGGCGCGCTGTGGCTCGGCCTCGCCGTCCTGCTCGGTCTGCGCCCCGGGCGGCTCCGGCGGGCCGCCGTCCGGGGCGTGGGCGCACAGCTGGTCTCCAGCGCCCTGGTGAACCTGGTCCTCAAGCGGCTGTTCGGCCGGGTGCGGCCCGACCTGGCCGGCGTCGCCACC
The DNA here is from genome assembly GCF_054050915.1 of Modestobacter sp. SYSU DS0875. Classification (NCBI taxonomy): domain Bacteria; kingdom Bacillati; phylum Actinomycetota; class Actinomycetes; order Geodermatophilales; family Geodermatophilaceae; genus Modestobacter; species Modestobacter sp. SYSU DS0875. Next base: position 2,280 of record NZ_JBJHAH010000044.1, read on the forward strand.
TCGCGCGCCCTCCGGCGGGCGCCGCACACGCTCTCCTTCCCCAGCGGGCACGCCGCCTCGGCGGCGGCGTTCACCACCGGCGTGGCACTGGAGCGCCCCGCGCTCGGCGCACTGCTCGCCCCGGTGGCGCTGGGCGTCGGGTACTCGCGGGTGCACGTCGGCGTGCACTACCCGGGGGACGTCGCCGCCGGGTTCGCCGTCGGCTCGACGCTGGCACTGGCCGGGCGGCACTGGTGGCCGGTGCGGCCCACCGAGCCCGCCCGGGTCCGGCCGGCGGCCGACGCCCCGGCGCTGCCCGACGGCGCCGGCCTGGTGATCGCGGTCAACCCCCGGTCGGGCCGGGACGGCCACCGCCCGGCCGAGGACGTCGCGCAGCTGCTGCCGGCGGCGGAGGTGCTCGAGCTGACCGGGGACGCGGGGGTCACCGAGCTGCTCGGCGCGGCCGCCCGGTCCGGGCGGGCCCGGGCACTGGGGGTGGCCGGCGGCGACGGCAGCGTGGCCGCGGCCGCCGCGGTCGCCCTGGAGCACGGACTGCCGCTGGCGGTGGTGCCGGCCGGCACGCTCAACCACTTCGCCCGCGACCTGGGCGTGGCCACCGCACCGGAGGCGGCCGAGGCGGTGGAGCGCGGCGCGGCGGTCGAGGTCGACGTCGCCGAGGTCAACGGCGTGCCGTTCCTCAACACCGCGAGCATCGGCAGCTACCCGGAGCTGGTCCGCCGGCGCGACCGGCTGGCCGGCCGGCTGGGCCGCTGGCTGGCACTGACGGTCGCCGCGGCCCAGGTGCTGCGGCACGGCAACCCGGTGGAGCTGGAGCTCGGCGGACGGCGCGTGTCGGCCTGGATCCTGTTCGTCGGCAACGGCGCCTACGTGCCGCGCGGACTCTCCCCCGCCTGGCGACCACGCCTGGAGGACGGGCTGCTGGACGTGCAGTACCTGCGCGCCGACCTCCGCTTCGGCCGCACCCGGGCGGTGCTGGCCACCCTGCTGGGGATCGGCGAGCACAGCCGCTCCTACGCGGAGTGCCAGGTGCCCGAGCTGCGGGTGCGGTCGCTGTCCGGCCCGCAGCAGGTCGCCTACGACGGCGAGCGGGGTGAGCGGGCCACCGAGTTCGTCTTCAGCAAGCGCGCGCGGCTCACCGTCTACTGCGCCCGCTGACCACTGTCCGGGGTCGCCGATGGGTGGCAGCGCGCAACCCTCATCCAACTTGAGGTTCTCGGTAAGGTCGCTCAGGGTGAGCAGGCGCCCGAGGGGTACCCCCCTCCTGCGGCACGGCGCCGCCTGCACGTCCACCTCGTGAGCAAGGAGGCACTCGTGACCGACCCAGCGAGCCTGCGGCAGACCGTCATCTCCGAGATCACCGACCTCCTCCAGGAGGAGGAGAAGGAGGTCCCGACCTTCACCGACGACCTCGTCCTGCTGGAGAGCGGCCTGGACAGCCTGGGCTTCGCCGTCCTGGTCACCCGGCTGGAGGAGAACCTCGGCTACGACCCGTTCACCGAGATGGACGAGCCGGTCTACCCCAGCACCCTCGGTGACTTCGTGGCGATCTACGCCGAGCACGCCCCCCAGCACGCACAGTGAGCAGTCCGACGGCGATCGCCGTGGAGGACCTCCAGGGCACCGTGCCGGACGCGCTGCTCACCGCCGACGGCTTCGGCCTGCGCCGGCGGGTTCCGGCCGGCGCCGTCGTGGTGCTCCGCGCCCGCCGGGCGCGCACCGTCGCGGCCGCGCTGCGCGCCCTGGAGGGCTGGGCCGCGCGGGTCGACCTGGTCGGCGCGCTGGAACCGGACGACGTCCCGGCCGACGCGGTCCACCTCGACGACACCGCCTGCGACACCCCGGCCCCCGACCCCACCGGCCCGGCGGACAGCGCCGCACCGGCGGTCACCCGCTGGCGGCTGTTCACCTCCGGCACCACGGGCACCCCCAAGCCGGTCGAGCACACGATGGCGTCCCTCACCCGGACCGTCCGCCGGCCCGACCCCGAGACGCCCCGCCGTGCCCGTCGCTGGGGGCTGCTCTACGAGCCCACCCGGATGGCCGGGCTGCAGGTCGTGCTCCAGTCGCTCGCCGGCGGCGACCACCTGCTGGACGCCACCGCGCACGCCACCCTGCCCGAGCGTCTCCGCTGGCTGGCCGAGCACTCCGTCGAGGCCCTCTCGGCCACCCCCACGGTGTGGCGCCAGGTGCTGCAGAGCCCCGACCGCGCGACGTTGCCGCTCACCCAGATCACCCTGGGCGGCGAGATCGCCGACCAGCGTGTCCTCGACGCGCTGGCGCGCACCTACCCGGCCGCCCGCATCACGCACATCTTCGCCTCGACCGAGACCGGTGCCGCCTTCGCGGTCAACGACGGCCGCGAGGGCTTCCCGGCCGACTACCTGACCGCCCCGCCCAAGGGCGTGCGGCTCGACGTCCGGGACGGCGTGCTCCACGTGCACGCCCCCGACGTCTCCGGCGCCGGCCCCGACGGGTTCGTCAGCACCGGCGACCTCGTCGAGGTGACCGAGGGCCGGGTCCGCTTCCTCGGCCGGGCCTCGGGCCTGGTGAACGTCGGCGGGGTGATGGTCTCCCCGGAGACGGTCGAGGCGGTGCTGCGGGGCCACCCCGACGTGACCGACGCCGTCGTCCGGTCCCGGCCCAACCCCTTCAGCGGCACGATCCTGGTGGCCGACGTCGTCCCCGGGCCGTCGGCCGACCCCAAGGCGCTGCCCGCCCTCCTGCGCGCCGAGGTGGCCGGCCGGCTCTCCTCCGCGCACGTGCCCGCGTCCATCAAGGTGGTGGCCGAGATGGTCACCACCCCCACCGGGAAGGCCGGACGTCGATGACCACCCCCGCACGACCGGACCTCGTCCTGGTCACCGGCACCAGCAGCGGGCTGGGCGCCGCCACCGCCCGGCGGCTGGTCGCCGACGGCTACCGCGTGGTGGGGCTCTCCCGCCGGGACGTCGACCCGGCCACCATCGGTGAGGGCTACGCGCACCACCGCGCCGACCTGGCCGACCTCGACGCCATCCCGGCGCTGGCCAAGGAGCTCGTCGATGCGCACGGGCGCCCGTACGGCCTGGTGAACAACGCCGCCAGCGGGCTGGACGGCCTGCTGCCGACGATGCACAACAGCCAGATCCGCTCGGTCGTCGAGCTCGACCTGCTCGCCCCCGTCCTGCTCACCAAGTACCTCTGCCGCCCGATGCTCGCCGCCCGCCGCGGCCGCATCGTGAACATCTCCTCCATCGTGGCGCGCACCGGCTTCCGCGGGCTGTCGGTCTACGCCGCCGCCAAGGCCGGCCTCGAGGGGTTCACCCGGTCCCTCGCGCGCGACCTCGGGGCGCGCGGCGTGACGGTGAACGCGGTCGCCCCCGGCTTCCTCGACACCGCCATGACCGAGGTGCTGGAGTCGGGGAACCTGGACCGGATCAAGCGACGCAGCCCGCTGGGACGGTTCGCGACGCCCGAGGAGGTGGCCGCCGCGGTGGCCCACCTGCTCGGCCCCGACTCCGCCGGGATCACCGGCAGCACGATCACCGTCGACGCCGGCTCCAGCGCGTGACCATCCGACGCCCAGAAGGGGATCGACCGTGACCGAACCGCGCACGCCGTCCGTCCGCGAGCTGATCCGCGAGGACTGGGAGACCCACAACCGCCGGAGCACTGCGCCCGGCCTGCACGCCCTGGCCGTGCACCGGCTGCAGATCGCTGTCGCGGACCGCCCGGGCCTGGTCGGCAAGGTCCTCCGCACCGGGCTGCATGCGATCAACGTCCTGCTGATCCGCAACGTCTACGGCATCGAGCTCTTCCCGACGACGGTCGTCGGCAGGCGTCTGCTGCTCCCGCACCATGCGGGCCTCGTCCTGGGCGAGCACGCGACGATCGGCGACGACTGCGTGATCCGCCAGCACGTGACCCTCGGGCAGCAGGGCGGGTCCACCTTCGACCAGCCGACCCTCGGCCACCGGGTGGACGTCGGACCGGGCGCCACGATCGCCGGGGCCATCACCATCGGCGACGGCGCCACCATCGGTGCCCACGCCCTGGTGCTCAAGAACGTGCCCGCCGGGGCCACCGCCATGGTGTCGCCGGCCAAGGTGCTGCCCGCTGCGCGTCCCGCCCCGGAGCGGGACACCGCCGCCGGCTGACCGCACGGCCCGGCGCCCACTTCCGCCACCAGGACGACCTGCCGAGTCGACAAGTCGCCAACGGGCACCTGCGGCATTGGCAACCTGTGCCCGCATTGCGCGCGGCGAGCGGGCAGGGTCCTCCACTACAAACAGACACATGATCCTCGCGGTGATCGGCGTGACCTGGCTGACGGTGGCTGTCCTGGTGGGCTGCGTGCTCGGACGCACCATCACGGTCGCCAACGGACGCGACCTGGACCGGGACGGCGCGCTGCCGCTGGACCGGCCGCTGTACGTCACCGACATCCTCGCCGCGGAGCGGCCCGGCACCACGGCCGCGGAGCGCCCGAGCACCACGGCCAGCTGAGCAGCTCCGGGTTCGCCCAGCGGAGCGCCGCGCACCTCACTACGGTCCGAGGTAGAGGTCGGCGCCCTGGCCGGCGTGGTTGTCCGCGCCCCGGCCAGGGCACTGCACCTGCCACGTCACCGATGGGAAGAGGTCGCAGATGTTGGTCCGCCGGATAGCCCGCCCACTGCTCGCGTCGTCGTTCATCTACGGGGGGATCGACACCCTCCGGAACCCGTCCAGCCGGGTGCCTGGGGCCACCCCGGTCGTCGAGCAGCTCACCGAGGTCGCCGACAAGCAGCTCCCGATCGAGGTCCCCCGGGACGTCGAGCAGTGGGTGAAGATCAACGCCGGAGTGCACGTGGGCGCCGGCAGCCTCTTCGCCCTCGGCCGCCTGCCGCGGGTCTCCGCCCTGACCCTGGCCGGCTCGACCGTGTTCACCACCCTCGCCGGCCACCGCTTCTGGGAGCACGAGGACCCGGAGGAGCGCTTCGGGCAGCTGTCGAACTTCCTGAAGAACACCGGCCTGCTCGGCGGGCTGCTGCTCGCCGCCGTCGACACCGAGGGGAAGCCGTCGGTGGGCTGGCTCGCCCGCCGCAGCGCGGAGAAGGCGGTGCACGGCGCCGAGGCCAGCTACGAGCGGGCCTCGAAGCGGGCCGCCAAGGCGCAGAAGCGCGCGGCCAGGCAGGCGAAGAAGGTCAAGCGCTGACCGACCAGGTCACCCCCGCGGGCGCGCTCCGGAGGATCGCCTTCCTCCTGGAGCGCGCCCGCGAGCCGTCCTACCGCGTGCAGGCGTTCCGCACCGCGGCGACCGTCGTCGCCGGCCTGGACGACGCCGAGCTCGACCGGCGCGTGCGCACCCGCACGCTCACCGACCTCAAGGGCGTCGGGGAGAAGACCGCCGCCGTCGTCGCCGAGGCGCACCGCGGTGAGGTACCGGCCTACCTGCAGCGGCTCGAGGAGGCCCACGCCGATCTGGCGCCGCTGGCCGACGACGCCGCCGCGCTGCGGGCCGCGCTGAAGGGCGACCTGCACGCGCACTCGGACTGGTCCGACGGCGGCAGCCCGATCCGGGAGATGGCCGAGACGGCGATCGCGCTGGGCCACGAGTACCTGGCGCTGACCGACCACTCCCCCCGGCTGACCGTCGCCAACGGGCTCAGCCCCCAGCGGCTGGAGCAGCAGCTGGACGTGGTGGCGGCGCTGAACGAGGAGCTGGCGCCCTTCCGCGTCCTCACCGGGATCGAGTGCGACATCCTCGCCGACGGGTCGCTCGACCAGACCGACGAGCTGCTGGGGCGGCTGGACGTCGTCGTCGCCAGCGTGCACTCCGAGCTGCGGGCGCCGCGGGAGCAGATGACCGAGCGGATGCTCGCGGCGGTGGCGAACCCGCACACCGACGTGCTGGGCCACTGCACCGGCCGGCTGGTGATCGGCCGCAGGCAGCGCAACGGCACCCAGCGGCCGCGCCCGGAGAGCGACTTCGACGCCGAGGCGGTGTTCCGGGCCTGCGCCGAGGCCGGGACGGCGGTGGAGATCAACTCCCGGCCCGAGCGGCTCGACCCGCCCCGCCGGCTGCTGTCCCTCGCCGTCGAGCTGGGGTGCGAGTTCGCCATCGACACCGACGCGCACGCCCCCGGTCAGCTCGACTGGCAGGACAACGGCTGCACCCGCGCGGTCGAGTGCGGCGTGACCGCCGACCGGGTGGTCAACACCCGATCCGCCGCCGAGCTACTGGCGCGCCCGCACCGCTGACCGGCCCGGCAGCTGCCACCACTCCCCCAGCACCTGGTCCAGCGCCGGGTCGAAGCGGTCCAGGCCGCCGCCGGGGTAGGGCGTGAGCTCGCCGAACCACACCTCGCCGTCGACGTCGTAGAGGTCGACCCGGACGAAGTCGAAGGCCGCGCCCAGCGCCTCGGCGACCTTCGTCAGCTCGTCCAGGGACGCCGGCGGGGCGGTGACCGGGCCGGGTGCGACGTCCTCGGCGACGTCGACCGGCGTCCAGTCCGGGGTGTAGAGCCGCCGCCGGTGGTCGCCGAAGCGGCCGGTGTCGACCTGCACCAGCCGCACTCGCCCGCCGAACACCAGCAGCTTCACGTCGGCCGGCGGCTCCCCGGCGCCGAGGAACTCCTCGACCAGCAACAGCCGCCGGGCCTGGGAGTAGACCCACTCGCCGCGGGTCCGGTACAGCGGCTCGTCCAGCCAGCCGGCGGTGACCCGGCGCAGCTGGTCGACGTCGGGCCGCCCACCGCCCAGGTGCACACGCATGGTGCCGTGGTTGGGCTTGAGCACCCAGCGGCCGGGCAGGTCGGCCCCGGCCAGGCCGGCGACGTCGGTGCCGGTCCACAGCACCCGCGGGATGCGCAGCGCGGGCAGCACGTCGGCGGCGTACGCCTTCATCGCGAGCTTGTCGCCCAGCTGACCGATCAGCGGGCGCCGGTCGTGCACGACCCGCCAGTTGACCTTCTCGGTGAAGGTCCGCGGCACCCGGGCCGGCCACCGTCCGTGCGCCCGCCGGAACAGCACGCCCCGCTTGGCCGGCAGCGGCAGGCGGTCGACCACGGCCGGGGGGAGGCGCACCGGGACAGTCTGCAGAGCGGCGCGGTGGGGGCTGCTCGTAGGGTCGGCGGCGTGCGGACGACGGGAGACCGGTGCTGAACGACCGTTCCACGCCCGGCACCGTCGGCTTCGTCGCCAAGGACCCGTGGCACCCGGCGATCCGCCGCGAGCAGATGATCGCCGCCGAGCTGGTGCACCGCGGCAGCGCCGTGCGCTTCGTGCAGCCCCCGGCCGACTGGCGGCGGGTCCGCGCCGATGCCGGCGGCTGGGCCCGGCACCTGCTCCGCGGGCACTTCCGGCCGGCGGCGCCCGGCGTCGAGGTGACCGAGCGCTCCACCGTGCTGCCCGGCTCGCGCAGCCGCGGCGCCGAGGCCGGCGACGCCGCGCTGCTGCAGGCCTTCCTGCGCCGCTCGGGCTGGGACCCGGAGCTGACCGTGCTCCAGCTGCCCTGGGACTGGCGGGCGGCGCGCGGCCTGCCGGGCCGGGTGGTGTTCGACTGCACCGACGACTGGGCCCGGCTGCTCCCGCACGCCCGCGGCCTGCCCGACCAGCTGCGCCGGATCGCCGACGAGGCCGACGAGGTGGTCGTGGTCAACCAGGTGCTGGCCGGGCTGTTCCCCGGGCGGACGCCGGTGGTCGTGCCCAACGGCACCGACGAGGCGTTGCTGACCGCGCCGCGCACAGTGGGCCGGGTGCCCCGGTCGGCGGTGTACGTCGGCAGCATCGCCGAGCGGTTCGACGTCGACCTGGTCCGGGCGGTGCTCACCGCGCTGCCGGACTGGACGCTGGACGTGTACGGGCAGCTGGTGTTCTCGCTGCGCGCCCGGCCGGCCCGGGAGCGGTTCCTGGCGCTGACCCGGGAGTTCCCCGGCCGGTTCCGCCACCACGGCCTGCTGCCCCGCGAGCGGCTGGCCGGCGTGCTCGACGCCGCCGCGGTGGCCCTGGTGCCCGACCTCCCCAGCGTGGCGCTGGGCCAGTCGTCGATGAAGAGCTACGACTACTGCGCGCGCGGGGTGCCGGTGGTCGCGACCGCCGGCCACCTCGAGCTCTCCAGCGACGCTCCCCCGCACGTCGCGGTGGTCACGTCCGCGACGGAGCTGGCCGCGGCGATGGTCGCCGCGGCGGAGGAGCCGGCCGACTGGGCGGCGGCCCGGGTGGCGTGGGCGGCCGAGCGCACCTGGGCCCGGCGGACCGACGCCTGGCTGGGCGCCGCCCTGGGCCACCCGGTGGCCAGCCCCGCCTGAGCGCCGGGTGGGACGGAACGTCACGAAGGCGTCACCTCACCCCGCTCGTGTCCGGCCCCGCGCCGTGCCCGCCGGCCCCTAGCGTGCTGGTCATGACGCAGACCACAGCGACCGAGATCGAGACCGTCGACCCGGCGATCGTCCTCGCCGACGCCCTGCAGTCGGACTTCGCCGAGCAGCGCGAGAGCCACCAGCGGCGCACCGGGCGCCAGGCCGAGCAGGTGCTCGCCGCCACCCGCTGACCCCGTCCCCGCAGAAATGGCCATGATGGCGCCCTGAGGGCCCGCCATCATGGCCATTCCGGCGGACGGGGCCGCACACTGGGGGCATGGAGCAGCTGCTGCGGACCGTGCGGTCGTCGCTCCCGGAGCACCTGCACCTCCACCGGTGGCGGCGGCTGGGCGACGACCCGTTCAGCGGGGCCTCGCTCTACCGCTGCCGCTGCGGAGTCGTCCGGCCGGGGATGTAGCCGGTCCGGGTGCCCACGTCCCCCACCCGGGGGACGACCGTGGCGCCGAGTTCGCCGTCCCGACGACGTCCGTTGGCCCGCCCGTCGCCGACCGGGCCCACCCTCCGTGCCGTGCCGACCTCCGTCACCCGCCCGGCCACGCCGGGCTCCCCGTCCCGCCCGCGCGGTCACGTCCACCGTTTCCGGACCCGGATCGACGACCCGTTCAGCGGCTCGGTCCTCTATGCGTGCCGCTGCGGCCTGGAGCGGCCCGCGCTCTGACCCGGCCCCCCGACCCGGCTGTGGCGCCGGGAGCCCGCTTGCCAGACTGCACCCATGGCGCAGACCCGCACCCGGCTGACGCACGTCCAGCTCGCTGCCCTCGCCCGGCACGCCTTCGGACTGACCGCAGCCGCGCCGGACCTCCCCGTGGCCGAGGAGTACGAGGACGCCGAGGGCGTGCTGGTCGCCGCCCGTACCGACGGCGCCCTCACCGTGCGGGAGGTGCCGCGCTGGCGCTCCCCGGAGGCGGTGCGGGCCGACCTGGCCGGTCGCGGCTGGACCGGCGTCGCGACGTGGGTCGGCGCACCACCGGCCGACGCCACCCGGCTGCCGCCGGCCGTGCTGGCGCTGCTTCCGGTCGCCGGCACCGCCCCGGACTCCGCGGCCGTCTCCACCCTGGCCGCCGCCTGGGCGCCGCTGAGCCGGGAACGGGCCGTGCTGGTCGTCCCGGTGCCGGTGACCGCGGCGGCACCGGAGGTGGCGTGGCCGGAGCTGGCCGCCGCCTACGGGGCGCCGGAGGTCGCCGGCACCGGGCACCCGGCGCCGCTGGCCACCGGCGGGCGCGTGGTGCTCTTCACCGGGCTCTCCGGGGCCGGGAAGTCGACGATCGCCGCGCGGCTGGTGGAGCTGCTGCTCGAGGCCGGCCGCACGGTCACCCTGCTGGACGGCGACGAGGTCCGCACGCACCTGTCGGCGGGCCTGGGGTTCTCCAAGGCCGACCGGGACACGAACGTGCGGCGGATCGGCTGGGTGGCCGGGCAGATCGCCAAGCACGGCGGCGTCGCGGTCTGCGCGCCGATCGCGCCGTACGCGGCCACCCGGGCCGACGCCCGGGCACTGGTCGAGGAACAGGCCGGTGCGGGCTCGTTCACCCTGGTGCACGTGGCCACGCCGCTGGCCGAGTGCGAGGCCCGCGACCGCAAGGGCCTGTACGCCCGGGCCCGGCGTGGGGAGATCGCCGAGTTCACCGGCATCAGCGACCCCTACGAGGAGCCGGCCGACGCCGAGGTCACCCTGGACACCCGGGCGCTCAGCGTCGACGAGAGCGCCCGGGCGGTGCTGGCCCACCTCGGGCTCGGCTGATCGGTCCGCGGCGGCCGCAGGGTCAGCCGGCGCCGAGGTCGGACGCGGGCTGGTCGGCCGGGAGCGTCCGGACGTCGCCCGCCCGCATCGCCCGGACGGCGAGCACCAGCACCAGCACGCACCCGACGGCCTGGGCGCCGGCCATCCCCCACGCGGCCCCGCTGATCCCGGCCAGGGCGGCACCGCCCAGGCCGAAGCCCAGCAGCAGCGGCGCCTGCAGCGAGGTGACCCGGAGCATGAGGTCACCGCGCCCCATGGCGAGCAGGGGCAGCGAGCCGCCCATGGCCAGCGCGATCAGGCACTGGCCGACGCCGACCGGGGCCATCACCTCGCGGGCCCCGTCCCACGAGCTGCCGAGCAGCTGCTCGCCCACCGACGACGGCAGGAGCAGCAGCACGGCGACCACGACGACGCACAGGGCACCGGCGCCGGCCGACACCAGCACCGCCGGCCGCAGCAGCGCGCGGGGCCCGCGGGCGGCCAGCCGCCGGGCCAGCAGGGGGATCATGAACGACGTGAGGGCGCCGAACGCCACCTGGATCGGCCCGAGCACCGTCTGCGCGAACCGCAGGCCGCCGGTGGCCACCAGGCCGAGCATGCCGGTGAGCAGCGTCGTCGTCAGGGTGACGGCACCCATGTTGATGGCGTAGCCGGCGCCCAGCCGCACGCTGAGCCCGGCGTTGTCCCGGAGCCAGCCGAGGCTCGCCCGCGGGGAGAGGGCGGCCCGGAACTGCCACATGCCGAACAGCCCGGCGGTCCATGCGCCCACCGCCCAGGCCGCCATGTACCAGCGCAGGTCGTCGACCCCCAGCCCGGCGCACAGCCCGAGTCCACCGAACTGGACGACGACCCGGACGGCGTCGTTCGCGGCGGCCCGGCGGGCGTTCCGGGAGGCGAACGACGCGCTGCGCCAGCTGTCCTGCACGAACTGGGCCGGGAGCACCAGCACCAGCATCAGCAGGGCCGCACCCAGCACGTCCCCGACCAGCACTCCGGCGAGTGCGCACACCAGGCCGGCGACCAGGCCTAGCAGGACCATCGCCCCGGCCGCCGCGGTCACGGCCCGGGCGCGCGCCTCCGCCGTCGCCGCACTGAAGCGGATCACCAGTGGATCGGTGGAGATGGCCCGGGACACGCCCAGACCGAAGCTGAGCACCAGGAAGGCGTAGGCGAAGGCACCGGCCGCGACCTGGTCGACCTCCCGCGCCACGGCGATGGTCAGGCCGAAGTTCGCGACGCTGGACAGCACCTGGTCGATGACGGTCCAGGCCGCCTGGCGCCCGCTGCCGCCCCCCTCGCCGGGTCCGGTGGCGACCGCCTCGGCCGAGGGCTGCCCGGCCGCGACCGCGAACTCCTCCTCCTCCGCGGGGAGGGCGGAGGGCCCCGCGTCGCCGGGGCGCGAGCGGCTCAGCACGGAGCGGCCGTCCCGCCACCGCAGCGGCCGGACGCCGGGCGCGCGGGCAGCAGGGAGCACGGGCGAGGTCGGGTCGGCACGACGTTCCTCCCCACCCCGGCGCCCGGACCGCCGCTGCCGGTCACCACCCGGTGTGATGTCCGGGAAGGAAGCTAACCCCTCGGCCGTCGCCCGTCAGCACCGACCGGCCCCGTGCCGCCCCAGCGGGTGAGGACGCCGGGTCAGCTCCCGGCGCCCCGCACGACCGCGCTGACCGTCCGGAGGATGATCTTGACGTCGAGCCAGAGGGACCAGTTCTGGATGTAGTAGTTGTCGAAGCGCGCCCGATCGGCGATCGAGGTGTCGCCGCGCAGCCCGTGCACCTGGGCCCACCCGGTCAGCCCGCAGGGCACCCGGTGCCGGGCCTCGTAGCTGGGGTAGGCGCTGCGGAACTGGTCGACGAAGTGGGGGCGCTCCGGCCGCGGCCCGACCAGGCTCATGTCCCCGCGCAGGATGTTGTAGAGCTGCGGCAGCTCGTCCAGCGAGGTCTTGCGCAGGAACCGGCCGACCGCGCTGAGGCGGTCGTCGTGGGAGATGTTCCAGTTCGTCGCGGACTCGGTCTCGTCGACCGGCCGGAGGGAGCGGAACTTCAGCACGTCGAAGGGGCGCCCGTCGACGCCGATCCGCTGCTGCCGGAACAGGATCCCCGGCCCGCCGTCCAGCCGGACGGCCAGGGCCAGGACGGACATCAGCGGCAGCAGCAGGAGCAGGGCCGCGCCGGAGACGACCACGTCGATGACCCGCTTGACCCGCCACGCCGGGCTCCGGTAAGCGGACCGGCGCAGCCGCACCAGCGGGAGACCCCAGGCGGTGTCCATGTCGCCGTCCACGTGGTGCAGCTCGAACAGCCGGGGCACGACGAACAGCTCGGCCTTCATCCGGTCGCACGTGCGGATCACGCTGACCATCTCCGACTCCTTCATCGAGGAGAAGGCGACGACGATGTTCCGGATGCGCGCCTCGGTGAGCACGGGGGCCAGGGACGACGGCCCGCCGAGGACCCGCAGCCCCGACGACGGCTCGGTGATCCGCGGATCGGCGTCGAGGAAGCCGACCGGGTGCAGCCCGTACTCGGGGTGGGCGCGGAGGATGTCGGCGATCTGGTTGCCGACCGTGCCGGCCCCGAGGATCAGCGTCCGGTGGGCGACCAGCCGCCGGGAGCGCAACCGGCGGACGGCGGCGTACCCCACGGCCCGGAACAGCACGGCGCAGACCCCGGTGGCGATCGCCCCCCACAGGAAGCGCCAGTCGATGATGTAGTTGCGCCAGACGGCCTGGGTCCACACGATCTGGGCGAGGATCGAGATGGCCGCGGCGGCGAGCCAGCGCCCGGCCATGACCGGCAGGTCGTCCAGCACGGACAGCGACAGCCGCGAGCGGTAGAGCCCGGCGAGCCAGAACAGCGCCAGCAGCGTGCCCCCGAAGAAGGCGATCTTCCGGGCGGGGGTGTCCCAGCCGACCTCGCTGCTGACCCACTCGACGCCGACGACCCCGAAGCAGACGGCGAGCACGTCCAGCGCGACGAGGAACGGGGGCACCCCGCGCTTGGCGAGCCGCGCCCAGAGACCGTTGCCCGGCTCCTCGAGCTGAGCGCCCGTCGCTGCGGCGGCAACGGCGGTGGCCCCGGCCGGGCGCGGCGGCGCCACGTCCGGGACGCCCGCATGCCGAACGCGCAGCGCCGGGCGTGCGGAGTTCTCGGTCATGTCTGCGGTGTCCTCCATCCCCTCGAGGTCCTGCCTCTGCGGTCTCCCGCCGGACCCGGCCGAGCGGGGTGAGGGGCTCGCGCACCAGCGCGCCGCCCGCGTTGGCCGCACCCCCTCACCGAGGGGCGCCACGCAGTGCCGGCGCGCACCGTCCCCCTGCCGGGGCTCCAGGGGCGCCGGTGACCCGGGAGCGGGTGTGACGCTCTCACAGGTCTCACCGTGGGTCACGGCGAGTCGAGCCGATCGTGGCAGCCTTTCCCACGGAAGACGGAAGAAATCAACCCCTCGGAACGGACCGGTCACGGTAAGTGAGCACGCGGGCGTCACGCCCGCCGTTCTGCCGGACGGCGGCTCATCGCCCGCCAGGCCAGGGTCATCACCGTGACGCAGCCCGCCGTCTGTGCCACGGCCATGCCCCAGGCCGCCCCCTGGATGCCGAGCCAGACCCCGCCGCCGACGCCCAGCCCGAGGATCAGCGGGGCCTGCACCGCGGTCACCCACAGCAGCAGGTCGGCCCGGCCCATGGCCTTGAGCGGCAACGACCCGCCGATCGCGATGGCGTTCACGCACTGGCTCCACCCGACGGCGACCATGACCGCCCGCGCCTCGTCCCAGGACGCCCCCAGCAGCTCCCGGCCGAGCGACGTCGGGATCAGGAGCAGGACGCCGACGACCACCGCGCTGATCCCGAAGCAGCCCAGCGAGGCCAGGGCCGAGGGCCGCCGGAGCCGGGCCGGCCCCCCGGCGGCCAGCCGGCGGGCGAGCATCGGGACCAGGAACGCCGTCGTCGCGCCGAACAGCACCTGGATCGGCCCGAGCACCGTCTGGGCGAACCGCAGCCCGCCGGTGGCCGCGAAGCCCAGCAGGGCGGCCAGGACCGAGGTGGCCAGCGTGAAGGCGCCCATGTTGATCAGGTAGTCACTGCCGAGCCGGGCGCTGAGGCCGGCGTGGTCGCGCAGCCAGGCACGGCTCCCGCGCAGGAGCGCCGGGCGACCGAACTGCCCGGCGCCCACCAGGGCACCGGCCCACGCCCCGGCGGCCCAGCTGGCCAGGTAGCCCGACAACCCGGTGGTGCCCGCGGCCACGCACAACCCGATGCCGGCGAACTGCACCACCACCCGCACCACGTCGTTCAGCGCGGCCCGGCGCGGGTCCCCGCCGGCGAACGCCGCGCTGCGGTAGCTGTCCTGCAGGAGGTGGCCGGGCAGGACGAGCAGCAGCAGGGCCAGCGCTGCGCCCAGGTCGCCGCGCAGGACCAGCCCGACGGCGAGGCACAGCGCGCCCGCGGCCAGCCCCATCGCGGTGCTGGCACCGGCCGCCTGGGCCGCGGCCCGGCCGCGGGCAGCCGCGTCGGCCGCGCTGAACCGGATGACCAGCGGATCCGTGGACACCGCCCGGGTCAGGCCGATCACCAGGGTGAACACCATGAACGCGTAGGTGAAGACGCCGCCCAGCTGCTCGTCGACCGCGCGCGCCACCGCGATGGTCAGCCCGAAGTTGGCCAGGCTGGACAGCACCTGGTCCAGCAGCGACCAGGTGGCCCGCCGACGCGTCCCGCCCCGGGGTGCGGGCCCGTCCGGACTGCTCGCCACCGCCTCGGGCGCCGGGGTGAGCGACGGTCCCGGCGGGCTCGCCGCCGGTCCCGATCCGGTCACCGGGCCCCCCGGCCGGCCCGCACCAGCGGCGCCCCGGGGCCGACGCCGGGCGCCCGGTCACGGGCGGACGGCTGGTCCACGACGCTCTCCCAGGGTGGTCTCCGTGGCGACGACAGACACCACTCCTGCCCCGATGCTGTCACAGGCCAACATCGGCCCCGGTCGTTCGTGAAGGAGATCACGCACTCACGACGACGCCTGTTCCCCTGACCCGACGAGCTCGCCCGCCGACCGCCCGGGGCCCTCCGCGGTCGCCCGGGTCGCGCCGGCCCGCGAGCGGCGCCGGTGACCGCGCCCGCGCCGGCCGGTGTCGCCCGGCCGGGTCACGACCACCCCGGTGAGCGGTCGGCCGGCGGTCGCGAGCCGGTCCCGCACGTCGCTCAGCGCCGCCGGGTCCTCGGTGACCCGGATCACCGCGACGACCGCCGCCGCCTGCCGCAGCAGCCCGAAGGCGGACGAGCTGCGGGTCAGCGGTCCGGCCGAGACGAGCACCAGGTCGCAGCCGGCTGCAGCCCGGGCCAGCTGCCGGGCGACCACGTCCTCGCCGCCTCCCCGGCCGGCGGGCTGGTCCAGGACGGCCAGGCGGATGCCCGGGCGCCCGGCCTCCACCCCCCGCCCGGTCGGGTCCGTGTCCAGCTCGTCGAGACGGGGCGCCGGCGCCAGCCCGGGGAAGAGCCCCACCAGCGCACGACCCGGCTCCGCGTCGACGACGAGCACCCGCTGCCCGCGCTCGGCGGCCGCGAGGGCCAGACCGCGCACCACCGGCGCCGTCCCGCTCGCGTCCGTCACGCCGGTCAGCAGGACCGGGCCCCCGCCGGGCGGCCGGACGTAGTCCAGCGCCACCGCGGTCAGCGCGAACGACTCGGAGCCGCCCGTCACCCCGGGGCCCGAGGCGCGCGGCAGGGGGACGGCGCCCAGCACGGGGGCACCCGCCGCGCGGACCAGCTCGGTGGCGTCGGTGATCGGCCCCCGGCGCCCCACCACCGCGGCCAGCGCGGCCGCTGCCAGCGCCGCGAGGACGGCCAGCACGACGGCGGTGCGCAGCGGTCGCGGCGTCGACTCCGACTCGGGTGGCACCGCGGCGTCGACCAGGGTGACGCCGTCGCCGTAGACGACCGCTGCGGTCCGGATCCGGTCGGCGGTCGCGGGGTCGGTGGTGACGGACACCGCGGCATCCGCCTCCTCGCTCACCCGCGTGGCGCGGTACTCCCGGTACGCGGTCGCCAGCGCGTTGGCCCGCTCGGCCGCCTCCACCGGGTCGCCGGCCTCGGCCGCGATGACCAGCACGTCGCTGTCCGCGGCCGCCGAGACGGTCACCGCCTGGGCGAGCTCGGGCAGCGACGTCCCGTCGTCCAGCTCGTCCACCGCCGCCTGCAGCACCCGGGGGGCGCTCAGGATCGAGGCCTGGTTCGCCACGAACCGTCCGGCGTCGCCGAAGGAGGTGCGTCCCAGCGGCTCGAAGTCCTGGCTGGTGGACAGGACCACGCGGGCCTCGGCCGTGTACGTGGGTGGCTGGTCCTGACTGACCAGGTAGCCGCCCACCCCGGCGACCAGGGCCGCGCCGACGACGAACCACCGGGCCCGCCAGATGGACACAGGCGACAACCTCCGCCGGGACGGCCCGGTCCCGCCGGACGTCCAGCCGCTCCTGCTCGGCTGCTCGGGCACCGTCCTCCTCGGGCCAGAGGGCGGTGTCGGGGCCGCCCAGGCCCTCCACTGTGTCATCCGCGCGGCCATCCCCGCGGCGCCTGCCTCGCCCGCTGCACGGCCGCGCCCCTCCGGCCGCGCGGCCGCTGCACCCTCCGTCGACCCGTCATCGGCAGCCCCGAGCCCGCTCGGTGAGGCGCGTGTGACTGGTGTGACGACCCCGCCGTTTGGTACGCAGCGTGACCTTTCCGATGCTCAGCGCTTATGTCAGAGTCTGCTCGCCGGCCTGCGGGCCGACTTCCCACGGGCCGGGCACGTCGCCGCCCCGACGCGCCACATCGCCGTGGCCCAGCCGGTCGTGCCGCTCTGCCGGCACCGCCGAAAGACCTGGAAAGGCTCCTCCATGCACCGCCGCCGCTTCCTGTCGTCCACCGGACGACTCCGCCTCCCCGCGCTCGTGACCGCCCTGGTGACCTGCCTCCTGTCGCTGGTCGCGGCCACCGGGGGGCTGCAGTCGCTGGGCCAGGCAGCGGGGATCACCGCCGAGGCCCCCGGGTCGGCCGGGTCCACCGCGGCCGCCCCCTCCGTCCCGAGCGGCACCGCCCCGGAGGAGGAGCCGGCCGGGACCCGCGGCCCCACCGACGCCTCGAGCACGTCCGCGGCGGCGCCCAGCACCCCGGAGACCTCCTCGTCGGCCGGCACCGGGTCCGCGACCGCCCCCGGCTCCACGGCGCCCGCCCCGGCCGAGGCCCCGGCACCGGCACCCGACCCTGCCCGGGCCCCGGCCCCGGCCACTGGGCCGTCGGCCGGCACCGCCGGCCCCGCCCCGGCCGAGGCTGCCGCCGTCGCACCGCCGGCCGCTCCGGGCCTGGACGCCGACGCGTGGACGCGGGCGTGGCAGACCGGTGACACCGCGGTGCTGCGCAGCTGGTTCGACGCGAACACCGGCCCGACCCGGGCGCTCCGCGGCACCACCGCCGGCGGGAAGATCCGCAGCCAGGCCGACGCCGACCGGCTGGCCGGGAAGACCGTCACCTCCGACCTCTCGGTCAACTGCACCTGCGTGCTCCAGGAGTTCGCCCTCGTCGACGCCCAGCTGACGGTCGAGGGCGGTCGCGTCAGCGTCCGCAACCTGCTGATCGACGGCAAGAACGACACCGAGCGGGTCGGCGTCTTCACCGCCCGCGGCACGTCCGAGGTGGACATCTCCCGCGTGGAGATCACCGGCCACAACGACGGCATCCGCGCCTACGCCACCGCTGTGACGGGCAGCTACGTCTACATCCACGGGGTGGCGCCCAGCAACCCGCGGGAGCACCACCAGGACGGCATCCAGACCATCGGCGGCGGGAGCGCGTTCTCCCGCTCCTACATCGACATGACCGGTGCGCACACCTCCGCGACGCTGATCAAGCCCGACGCCTCGCCGATCCCCTACGCCAAGATCAACCAGACGGCGATCATGGGCGGCGGCTACACCTTCCACGTGCACGACGGCCCCAAGGGGACCCCGCGGAACGTCGACCTCTCCGACAACCTGGTCGCGCCGGGCTACCGGAACGGGCTCGTCTCCACCTGGAAGCTGAGCGACGTCCGCAGCGTGGTGCTGCCGACCGTGGCCCGGGTCGCCGGGAGCAGCCGCACGGTGGCGCTGGTCGACGGCGCCAAGCTCTGACCGCGGCCCGGGGCCGCGCCCGTCAGCGCTGAGCGACGGGCACGGCCTCGGGCGCTGCGCCCGTCAGCGCTGGACGACGGGCGCGGCCTCGGGCGCCGCGTCGGTCCGGCGGTGCCGGCTCCGCCGGTGCGGCGGAGGCACCGGCGCCCCGCGACCGGTGCTGTCGGGCCACGATCACGCCGTCGCAGGAGCGGTCGGCCAGCTGGAGCCGGTAGCGGAAGCTGGCGAGCGTGGGGGCCAGCCGCTTGCCGGCCCGCCGGTCCACGACCAGGACGACCGACGCGGCCTCCCGGAGCAGGGCGAACGCCACCGGGTCGGAGAAGATCGGCCCCGCGGTGAAGAGCACCAGGTCGTAGGAGCCGGCCACCTGCTCGAGGCACCGGTGCAGCACGGTGACGCCGCCGTGGTTGCGCAGGGCGCTGGTGCCCAGCCGTGCGATGTCGACCACCTGGTCCCCGCCGGCCGCCGGCCAACGGGTGGTGACCTCCTCGACGGGGACCCCGCCGACCAGGTCGTCGAGCGGGCGCGGCGGACGGGGCACCCCGGTCATCCGGGTGAGCCGGTGACCGGCGCCGTCGGCGTCCACGACGAGCACCCGCCGGGTGAGCGCCGCCGAGGCGGCGAGCCCCAGGGCGACCCCCGCCCCCAACTCGCGCTCGTCGAGCTCGGTGACCAGGACCGACCCCGTCCGGCCGTCCGTGGCGTAGTCCAGTGCCACCAGGGGCATCCCGAAGGCCTCCGCGTCCGGCTCCAGCCGGCCCGCGCGGGACAGTGCCAGGTCGACCTCGCCGAGGAGCGGCGCCTCGGCCTCGTCGGCCAGCCGCACGCCGCTGACCGGCCCACGGCCGCGCCGCACGATCGCCACACCGGCGGCGACCAGGGCCGCGAGGACGGCCAGCAGCGCCCCGTCGCGGGCCGGGTTGGGCGCCGTCGGGGCCGTCGGGACCGCCGCCGGCTCGGCGACGGCGACACCGTCGCCGTAGACCGCGGCCTGGGTGCGGACGTCCGCGACCGCGCCCGGGTCCGCCGCCACGGCGGCCGCCGCGGCGTCGGCGATCGCCTGCACCCGCTGGGAGACGTACTGCTGGTAGGCGGCGGCCACCGCGTCCGCCCGGGCCGCGGCCTGCTGGGGATCGGGCGCGGTCGCGGAGATGACCACGATGTCGCTGTCGGCCAGCGTCGCGACGTCGACGGCCTCGGCGAGCTCGGCGGGGTCGGCGTCGCCGCCCAGCTGCTCCGCCACCAGCTCCAGCACCGGCTCCGAGTCGAGGATGGCCATCTGGTTGGCCAGGTAGCGGCCGGCGTTGGAGGCCTGGTTGCCGCCCAGCGGGTTGAAGTTGGCGGTCGCCGAGAGCACCATCCGGCTCTCCGCGGTGTAGGTCTCGTCCTGCAGCGCACTCAGCTGCGCACCCAGCACACCCGCCACCACCGCCGCACCGCCGATCAGCCAGCGGCCCCGCCACAGGGCGCTCGCGACGACGGACCCGTGCCCCGGGTGCGCCTGGTCCCTCGAAGTGGTCACCGAACGACGTCCCTCCTACCACCGACGCGGTGCCGGCCCGCGATAATCGTTGCACGCACTGCCGGGCGGGAGATCTCGATCGGCGACCTTGTACCACGATCGGGTCACACACGACGGCGAGCTCGAGGGGACGGCATGACACGAACCGCGGGCGGCCCGCCCACGGACGGCCCCCCGGCGGCCACCGCTCCCCCGGCCCTGCCGGGGACCGGCGAGACGGCGACCGGCTCGGTCGGGGCCGGCGAGGTGCCGGCGCCCGGGGCCGTCGCCGCCCAGCGCTCGGCCGACCTGGTCGTGCGCGGGATCACCGCCCTGCTGGTCATCGTCCTGCTCACCCAGCGGCTGCTGATCCCGATCGGCGCCAGCCCGGTGCAGGTCAGCCTGATCCTGACCTACGGCGTCGTCGGGCTGCTGCTGGTCACCGGTCATCTCCGGGTCGACCAGCTGCGGGCCGAGCTGCTCGGGCTCGCCGCCGTGCTGTGCCTGGCGGCCACCGTGCTCGCCTCGGTCGCGGGCGGCCTGGTGTCGGTGACCTCGCTCGGGCTGCTGCTGGCGCTCTACCTGCTGTGGACCCTGCGGGTCGGCCCGGGCAACACGGACACGTTGCAGCGGGTGGCCCGCAACTTCGTCCTGGTGATGCTCGTCTTCGCGGTCGTCGGCGTGGCCCAGCTGGGCTCGCAGCTGGCCGGGCTGTGGAGCTACACCGACTACCTGGGCGAGGTCCTGCCCCCCGACTTCGTCTCCCAGACGTACAACACCAACATCCCGCTGATGTACGGCTCCGACGTGCACAAGGGCAATGCCTTCGTGTTCCTCGAGCCCTCGTTCTTCTCCCAGTTCTGCGCGCTCGGGGCGATCGTCGCGTTCGTCACCCGGGCGCCGTCGTGGCAGGTCGCCGTCCTCGTCGCCGGGGTGTTCTCCGCGGTGTCGGGCACCGGCATCGTCCTGCTCATCGGCGCAGGGGTGCTGGTCGTCGTCCGCGCCTGGTGGCTGATCCGGCCGGTGCACCTGGTCACCCTGGCCGCGCTGGCCGTCGGTGTGCTGGTCAGCCCGGTGGCCCCGCTGCTCCTGGACCGGGTCGGCGAGACCAACCAGGTGGGCAGCAGCGGCTACCTGCGGTTCGTGCAGCCCTACATCGAGGTCGCCAACGGCATGCTCGCCGACCCGGTGCGCTTCGTGGTGGGCGCCGGGGCCGGGTCGGTCGAGCGACTGCTGCCCTCCGTCCGGGACGGCGAGCTGGGCCAGGCCGTGGTCTACACGATCGTGCCGAAGCTGATGTTCGAGTACGGCGTCCTCGCCGGCGGGGCCTTCGTCCTCTTCATCGTCCTGGCGCTGCTCGACCGGGGCGCCTGGCGCGTCGTCCCCGGCAGCGTGCTGCTGATGACCTTCCTGCTGTCCGGCAGCCTGCTGCAGCCGCACACCGCGATCATCGCCTGGCTGCTCACCGGGCTCTGGTCCGGGCAGGAGACCCGCCTCGACCTGCTGCCCCGCCGGCAGCCACCGCCCGGCCGCGGCCGGCGGCGCCCCCGGCAGGAGAGCCGGCCGGTGCCCGTCCCCCTGACCTGAGCGGCCGGCCGCTCAGCCCGCCTCGGAGCCGCCGAACAGCTCGAGGTAGCGCTCGCGCGACCGCGGGAAGTCGTCGCCCATCAGCTCGTGGGTGCCCTGCGAGTTCGCGTTCTCGAAGTAGGCCTGGTAGCCCACCCGGTTGTCCGGGTCGGCGATGAACGCCGCCATCTGCTCGATGTAGTACGGGTTGTCACCGCCGCCGATCCCGTCGTTGCGCTCCCACACGCCCCACTCGGGCAGGGAGAGCTGCTTGTCGTGCTGGGCGGCGAACTCGCTCCAGAACCGCAGACCGCGGTCCCCGCCGTAGATGTGGTCCCGCCACGCCTCGCGCCGGAGGGCGTCGGCGCACGGCTGGTCGCAGTCGTCGGGGATCGGGTACACGGCGCCGGTGACGTCGTAGGCGTCGACGCCGACGTAGTCGACGTACTCGTCACCCGGGTAGTAGTCGACCGCGTCGATGCCACCGGAGCCGTTGTTGGGGTTCCAGTCGAACCGGAACTGCTGGCCGTCGACGCTGCGCATGACGTCGACGATCCGGCGCCAGTAGGCGATCCAGGTGTCGGCGTCCCGGGTGGACCAGACCCACGACTCCAGGTTGAACTCCCAGCCCACCCGCAGGATGGCGTCCTCCTGACCGGCGTCGACCAGGCCCTCGGCCAGGGTCTGGAAGTACTCGTCGTACTCGCCCCGGGCCCCCTCCTCCAGCGACGCGTCGACCTCGTCGGGGAGCATCGCGACACCGAGCACCAGCCGGAAGGGCAGCCCCTCCCAGGCCTCGTAGAGGTACTCCGGCTGGGCGATGTCCCGCCAGTCCTCGCGGGAGGAGTAGTCGATGGCCAGCTCGATCGGCCGGTCCAGCCACTCCGCGTAGGCCTGCACGGCGTCCGGGTCGGTCTTCCGGAAGACGCCGACCGACGTGCCCTCCCAGTCGGCCCGGGTGAGCGGTGCGGGGCTCTCGGCGTCCGGCGGCGGCGGGGTGGGAGCCGGGGGCTCCGGCTCGTCCCCGGTCCACCGGACGACGGCGACGACCAGCACGACCAGGGCGAGGGCTGCCGCGACGAGCAGCCACCGGAGCCGGCCGCGAGGACGGCCGGGACCGGCCGGGGGCTCCGGCGGCCGGGGGCCGGCCAGGTCGGTGCCCGTGGGGCGGTGCGCGTCCACCGCGCCTCCTCGAGTTCTCGGGTGCTCACTGAGCGATCGGGTGAACCGCCCTCGGCCGCGGGCTGACTCGTGCGGCACCGGGTACGTTGACCCGAGCGTATTACGCACAGTGACAGCGGTGGGTTCCCTCGCCCGCCGGGGAGGAGACAACGCGTGGCCCGTGCAGCGGAGAACGCCCCCGATCTGACGGTCGTGACGGTTGCCTACCGTAGTCGCGCCCTGGTGGAGGAGCTGCTCGCCGGCCTCCCCGCCGAACTGCCGGTGGTCGTCGTCGACAACTCCGACGGCAGCGACGGGCTCCCCGACGTGGTGGCGGCCCGCCCGAACGGCAAGTACC
This sequence comes from Modestobacter sp. SYSU DS0875, assembly GCF_054050915.1. Taxonomy (NCBI): domain Bacteria; kingdom Bacillati; phylum Actinomycetota; class Actinomycetes; order Geodermatophilales; family Geodermatophilaceae; genus Modestobacter; species Modestobacter sp. SYSU DS0875. The sequence continues at coordinate 25,079 of NZ_JBJHAH010000044.1, forward strand.
TGGTGGGCGGTGGCGTCGGGTACGCGCGGGCCGCGAACGCCGGGGCCGACGCGGCGAGCTCCGAGGTCCTCGTGTTCGTCAACCCCGACACCCGGCCCACCACGGCCGACCTGGCCACCCTGGCCGGCGACGTGATCGGCGACCCGCGCTGCGCGGCCAGCGCCGCGGTGCTCGTCGACCCCGACGGGCGGCCGCGACTGGGGGTTGGCGGCTGGGAGTTCTCCCCGCTGCGGGCCGCCGCCTTCGCCGTCGGGCTGCACAAGGTGTGGCCCCGGGTCGGCCCCTTCGCCCGGCCGGCGGCCGGTGAGCAGCTCGACGTCGACTGGGTCAGCGGCGCGGTGATGGCGGTCCGCCGGTCCACCTTCTTCGAGCTGGGCGGGTTCGACGACCGGTACTACGTGTACTGCGAGGACGTCGCCTTCGGCCGGCGTGCGCGCGAGCACGGCATGTACGAGCGGATGCGCTCCGACGTCGGGGTGCACGGCAGCTCCGGCGGCTCGGGCGCGCCGTCGCTGGAGATGATGCGCCTGCGCGGCGCCTCCTTGACCCGTTACGTGCGCCGGCACCAGTCGCCGGCACGGGCCGCGACGATCAGCGCCCTGATGGCCTTCGGCTACGCGCTGCGCACCGTCGGCCAGCTCGCCGTGGGCAACCGGCGGCGGGCGCGGGAGCACTGGGCCTACGCGGTCGGCCTGGTCACCGCGCGGGCCACGGTCGCCGGCCGCGTGGTCACCGACCGATGACCGCCCCGGAGCGGGAGCGCGGCCCCCGGCTGTGGCTCGTCGAGCAGTACGGCCACGGGGGCATCGGCCGGTACGCCGTCGACGTGGCCAACCTCGTCGGCCCGGTGGGCGACACCGTGGTGGCCACCACCGACGGCGGTCCGGTCGACGGGCTGGCCGGCCGGTCGGTCGTCTGGTTCCCCCGGGGCTCCGACAGCCCGGTGGCGAAGGCACGGGCCGCGGCGACCGGCCTGCTCCGCGCGGTGCGCTCGGTGCGCCGGGGCGACGTCGCCTGGGTGCCGCTCGGGATCCGGCCGGGCTACGAGCGGCTGCTGGTGGAGGCGCTCCGCCGCGGTGGGGCGCGCGTGGTGGCCACGGTGCACAACCGTGCCCCGCACGGCAGCTCGGGCGACTCCGCGGCCGTGCTGGCCAGTGCCCGGCGGGCGCACGCGGTGGTCGTGCACACCGACGCCATGGCCGGCTGGGCCACCGGGCACGGGCTCCCGGCGGTGCGGCTGCCCTTCCCTCCGCCGGACATCGCCCCGGGCGCCGTCGCCCTCGGGCCGGAGGACGCCCGCCGGGTCCGCGACGAGCTGGGCGTGCCCGACGCCGCCGTCCTGGTCGCTTTCCTGGGGTACCTGTACCCCTACAAGGGCCCGGACGTGCTGCTCACGGCGCTCGCGGAGGCCCGCCGGGCCCGGCCCGACCTCCCCGTGCACGTGCTCATGGCCGGCCGCCCCTCGCCGGAGCAGGACCTGCCGGAGCTGGTGCGGGCCCTGGGCATCGAGGCCGCGGTGACGCTGCAGCCCGGCTGGCTGGAGGAGGCGCGCATGGCGCAGCTGCTGTCCGCCGCCGACGTCCTGGCCCTGCCCTACCGCCGGATCGACAACTCCGGGATGGCGGCGCTGGGCCGGCGCTGGCAGCTGCCCGCGGTGGCCAGCGACCTGCCGTTGCTGCGCGACACCTACGGCGACGCCGCCGTGTTCGTCCGCCCCGACGACCCGGCCGCGCTGGCCCGGGCCCTGACGGAGCTGCCCGGCCGACTGACCGGGCTGCGGGACGCCGCCCGGCGGCTGGGCGCCGAGGACCTGGAGACGCCCTACCGGGCCTTCGTGCGGGACGACACCGTAGAGCGCACCGTAGGACAGCGTCGCGACCGGGCTGGCGATCTGCTTGAACGCGATGACCAGGCCCAGGACGAGCGCGATGAGGACCGCCG